>JBDTUO010000680.1:0-1508 GCA_040007675.1 Rubrivivax sp. | reverse complement strand
AGGTCGGCGTAAGCCTCCTCCTGGCGCCGGGCTGCCATCGCCCGCGCGGCGGCCTGCAGGTCGACGCCCGGCGCGCCGGCCGCGTGAGTGGCGACGGCGAAGGCGTACCCCGCCGGCGTGTGCCAGGCGCCCGCGAGGTGCCGGTGGCAGTGGCCGAGCTCGTGCGCCGCCATCAGCTCGAGCGCTGGCGCGAGCAGCTCGGGCTCGATGCGGTCGAGCGCCGCCTGCGCCTCGCGATTGCCCCGCATCGACAGCACGAGCTTGCAGCGGCCGTCGACGAAGGCCAGCGCGAGCGGCGCGGCGCCCGGTTCCGGCTGGGGTTGCACCACGATGTCCATCGGCAACGCTTCGTGCCGGGCGTACGCGACGACCGGCCAGATGCCGGCCAGCCAGCGCTTTTCGGTAGCGGTCAACTCGCTGGCATTGCCGGCACTGCAGGCCAGCCCCACCATCACCCAGGCGAACAGTGCTTTGCGCATCGGAGGGCTCCCGTCGATGCCAGTCTGTTCGTCCGCTGCGCGTCCGCGCTTGAGCCCGGCGCCGCGAGCAGCGCCCGCGGCGTGTCCATTTCACGGAAGCGGCAGCGACGAGGCGACCGACGCGGCCCCGCGCCGCTCCCGAGCCCGGCGCGCCGGCGGATGCTCACCAGCGCCGTCGAAGTGGCGGCGCCGCGGTACTCAAAAGTCGCCCTGCGCGCGCAGCGTTGCGCGCCACTGCCGATAGCCGTCGTCGCTCGGGTGCAGATCGTCGGCCGCGTGCAGCCGCTTCGGGTCGCGTAGGAAAGGATCGTCGGCGCCCTCGCGATACAGGTTGACGTAGACCACGCCGGGCGACGCGGCGGCGGTCTCCCGCACCAGCCGGTGCAGCGTGCGCGAGCGCGCGCTCATCCACCACGACAGCGGCGGCCAGAAGAACGGCGCGTGACCGACGTTGCCCGACGGCATCAGCACCACGCGCGGCGCGATCGCCCGCGCCCGCGCCACGATCTCATCGATCGCACGGCCCATCGCGGCGGCGCCGCTGAGCCGGATCACGTCGTTGCCGCCGGCCAGCACGAGCACGCTGTCGAAGCGCTCCGGCCCGGCGAGCTGCCGCACCACGTCGGCCAGTTTCGCGCCGTCGGCGGCGCGGTTCGTGATCGCCCAGCCGGGATGGTCGCGCGCGATCAACCCCGGCAGCGACAGCGCCGGGCTGCTGGCCCCGGTGCCGACGGCGGTGCTGTCGCCGACCACCAGCAGCCGATGCGTAGGCGGCTGCGGCGGCACGGCCTGGAACGGCTCGCTCGCGCGTGCCAGGTCTGACGCCGTCTTCAGCCTGGTCGCGGCACAGCCGACGAGCAGCAGCGTTGCCGAGGCGGCGATCAGCCACAGGCCGCGTCGGCCGGGGCGGCGGACGGATCCAAGGAGGCGGGACGATGGGGGTGGCGGCATCGAAGGAATCGGCAGAGGGGAGGTACGCCTGCGCCCGTACGAAACACGGCTGACGCGTGCGGGGAGTGTGCACGGGGA
>JBDTUO010000679.1:0-1511 GCA_040007675.1 Rubrivivax sp. | reverse complement strand
GTGATGCTGTCGGCGCCGTAGACCACCTTCGACAAGCCGGCCGCCGACGAATCGGTCAGCGCGGCGACGGTGATGGTCTCGCCGGAGTTGGCGCCGATCTGGAAGGTCGACGCGGTGAACGAGCCGTCCAGCAGCTTGGCGCCGTTGAACGCGGTGGTCTTGGCGAGACGGTTGATTTCGTCGCGCAGTTGGGAAACCTCGGCCTGCAGCGCCTTGCGGTCGTCGGCGCTGTTGGTCGCGTTGGAAGCCTGCACCGCAAGTTCGCGCATGCGCTGCAGCATGTCGCCGACCTTGCCGAGTGCACCTTCGGCGACCTGCGCCAGCGAGATGCCGTCGTTGGCATTGCGCGCCGCGACGCTGAGACCACGCACCTGCGTGTTCATGCGCTCGGCGATCGCCAGCCCGGCCGCGTCGTCCTTGGCACTGTTGACGCGCAGGCCGGAAGACAGCCGCTGCATCGACGTCGCCAACGAACTCTGCGACGCATTGAGGTTGCGCTGGGCGGTCAGCGAGTTGATGTTGGTGTTGATCGTCTGGGGCATGCCCGAACTCCTTGCTGGTCACACATCGGGGCCCGGCGACTGCCGGACAGGCCTCGCGGCCATGGCGCAGATCTTCCGGCGTCTGGCGTGCCGTCAACGCGTGAAAAGCAGGTTGTCGTGGCGCCATTTCAAGGCCGGCAGCGCACAAACGACGATGCCCGGCGCGCAGCCGGGCATCGAGAGGGCAGAGCGCGCCCGCGCGCCGCGGGTGCGGCGGCGCGGCGACCCGCGGGTCAGCGCAGCAGCTGCAGGACCTGCTGCGGCAGCGCGTTGGCCTGGGCGACCATCGCGGTGCCGGCCTGCTGCAGGATCTGCGCCTTCGACAGCGCGGCAGTCTCCTGCGCGAAGTCGGCGTCGACGATGCGGCCACGGGCGGCCGACGTGTTCTCGGCCTGGATCATGATGTTCGACACCGCGTTCTCGAAGCGGCTCTGTACCGCACCGAGCGTGGCGCGCGCGCCGTTGACCTGGTCGAGCGCGTCGTCGATCTGCGTGATCGCCAGCCACGAATCCTGCGCCGTGCTGACCGACAGGTCTTCGATGCCGGCCGCAGAGGTGGCGGCGCTGTTGGCGATCGCCAGGTCCGCGGCGGCGAAGCCGGTGGTCGCGACCGTGAAGCCTGCGGCGGCCACGGCCACCGCGCTGCCGGTGGCGTCGAGCTTGGACGAGCGGACTTCCATGTCGTAGGTGCCGTCCGCATTCGACTTCAGAAACGCGGTGACGCCGGTGTCGGAGGTCAGGCGGTTGATCGCCTCGACCACCTGGCCCAGGCGCTCCTCGCCGGAGCGCGCCTCGGCGAGGTCACCCAGCGTGTAGGCCGTGCCGGCCACGGTGATCGACAGCGAGCCGTCGGTGATCTCGGTCAGCGCCGTGACCGCGCCGGCAGTGCCGGTGACGATCTTGTCGCTGCCGTAGACGACCTTCGACAGGCCGGCCGCCGAGGCGTCGGTCAGCGCAGCGACGGTGATG
>JBDTUO010000678.1:0-1523 GCA_040007675.1 Rubrivivax sp. | reverse complement strand
GCCAGCTGAGCGCGGTGATGCGCCAGAGCGAGCGCGAATCGGCGTTCGCCGCCTTTGTGCCGATGCCCGATACCGATACCGAGGCCGAAGCGCCGGTCGCCGTCGCCGCGACTTCGCCTGCCACGGACACGCCCGCAGCGCCCACGAGCCCAGCGGCTGCGCCGGTCGCCGTCGATTCCGGTCTGGCCGACGACCCCGAGATGCGCGAGGTGTTCCTCGAGGAAGCGCGCGAGGTGCTCGCGGCCGCGCGGGCGTCGCTCGACGCGCTCGAGCAGCGCGCGGACGACCTGGCCGAGCTGACGTCGGTGCGGCGTGCGTTCCACACGCTGAAGGGCAGCGGTCGAATGGTCGGCCTGAACGCCTTCGGCGAAGCCGCCTGGGCGTGTGAGCAGCTGTACAACGCGCGCCTCGCATCGAACGCCCCGATGCAGCCCGAGCTGCAGGCGTTCAGTGCCGGCGCGCTCGACTACCTGGCCGAATGGATCGCTGCGATCGCCGATGGCGCTACGCGCGGCCACGAAGCCGCTGCCGTCGTTCGACCCGCCGACGCGCTGCGACGGGACGGCACCGTACTGCCGATCGATCCGCCGAAACACACCCCGCCGGCGCCGGTGATGGAGGCCGCGCCGGCGGTCCCCGTGCCCGACGCGGTCGACACGCCCGAGATGCCCGAGGCGGCTGACCCGCCGGCACCGACCGCGACGCTCGCGCGCATGGTGCCCGGATTGCCGAGCGCGGCAGACCTGGACCTGCTGACTCCGTCCGACCTGCCGACCACGCTCCCGGCAGCAGCACCGGCCGAGCCGGTTGAATCCGCTGCGCCCGCTGAGCCGCCCGCTGCGGCCGGGCCGGCTCACGTCCCGCTGCCAGCGATGGCAGACGCTGGCGACGAGGCCGAGACCGCGCGGCCGGAAGCGTTCGAGTTCTCGCTCGATCTGGAGGCGCTCGACGCCGCCAGCGTTGCCCAGGCCGCGCGCGCGGCAGCCGACGCGGTGGCCGACGGCGCCGCGCCGACCGCTGCCCCGTCGACTGAGGTCACGCCGCCACCGGTCGTCGAACCGCTGTCCCTGCGCAGCCAACCCGCGCCGCGCACCGACAGTTCCTGGATGGCGGTCGACAGCCCGGGTCCCTGGGACCTTGCGCCAGCGCCGCCCGTCGCGCCGCCCGTTGCCCCGCCCGTTGGCCCGCCCGTTGGCCCGCCCGTTGTCTCGCCCGAATCGGCCGCGCAGACCGCGCCGGAAGAACCGCTCAGCGTGGCCGACGCTCCCGTTCCGGAAGTGGTCGAACTCGCGTTCGACGATCTGGCGGAGGCCTTTGCGCTCGCCGAACCGGTGGCGCCGTTCCCGGCGGCTGTCGAGACCGACCCGGTGATCGACCCGTCTGCCGAACCGTCGGCCGAACCGCCCGCCACACCGACAGCGCCTGTGGACTCGGACCCCCCCGCTGCGGACCGCGAGCCCCCGTCGGACAGGCCGGTGCACGACGCCGCACCGGACCTGTCGGCCGGGGCCATGCCCGCCCCC
>JBDTUO010000677.1:0-1524 GCA_040007675.1 Rubrivivax sp. | reverse complement strand
GCCATCGGCACGTCGCCGTGACCCGTGATGAAGACGACCGGCAGCGGGCTCTTGCGTTCGACCAGGCGATCCTGCAGTTCCAGCCCGCTCATGCCGTCCATGCGGATGTCGGCGATCAGGCAGGCGACCTCGCGCGGATCGAAGCGCGCCAGGAATGACTCCGACGAGTCGAAGCACTTGACGCGGTAGTCCTTGCCTTCGAGCAGCCACTGCAGGGAGTCGCGCACGGCTTCGTCGTCGTCGACGACATAGACGGTTCCCTTCTTCGGAATCAGGCTCATGCGGCGGTCACGGTGGAGTGGTGGCGGCGTCGGCCTCGCGGCGGCCGGCAGCGGGCGGGACATCGGCGAGAGCAACCTCGTCGAACGGCCCGAGCGGCAGGGTGATCGTGAAACGGCAACCCATCAGCTCGTCGCCATTGTAAAGGTTCTCTGCCCGCATCCGGCCCCGGTGCGACTCGACGATGGTGCGGCAAAGTGACAGTCCGATGCCCAGTCCTTCGGCCTTGGTCGAGAAGAACGCCTCGTACAGGCGCTGGCTGACCTCATGGTTCATGCCGGGCCCGCGGTCGGTGACGCTGAACTCGACGGCGCCGCCTTCGTCGGTGTGGCGCGGCACGACGCGCAACTCGATGTGGCGGCGCGCGGGCGGCAGCTGAGCGCCGTCGATTGCCTCGGCGGCGTTCTTCAGCAGGTTCAGCAGCACCTGCTCGATCAGGATCGGGTCGACGTGCAGCTGCGGCAGGCGCTGCGCCACGTACACCTGAATCGCGACATTGCGCCGGCGCAGCTCGATGCCGGCGAGCTCGACCGCGTCCTCGACGATCTTGGCCGCCTGGGCCGGCTGACGCTGCGGCTCGCTGCGTTTCACGAACGCCCGGATGCGGTGGATGATCTGGCCGGCGCGCTGCGCCTGGCGGGAGGTCTTCTGGAGCGCGGCGATCAGGTCGTCCTGACCGATCGTGGCCGCCTGCACGCGCGACACCATGCCGTTGCAGTAGTTCGTGATCGCGGTCAGTGGCTGGTTCAGCTCGTGCGCGACGGACGACGCCATCTCGCCCATCGTCACCAGCCGGCTCGTCACCTGCGCCCTCTCGGCCTGCAGGGACGCGGTTTCTTCAGCGCGCACGCGCGCCGTGATGTCGGTCGCGATCAGCATCTGGGCCAGGCGGCCGTCGGTCCACTGCAGGTAGCGCGCCCGCACGTCGAACCACTTCTGCATCGACTCGATCCAGACCTCGCGCGGGTCGACTCCGGCGTCGCTGATCAGGTCGTGCGCCGGCAGCCCAGAAAAGTTGTCCACGGCGTCGTCGGCCTCCGGCTCGGGCGCCTCGACCGCAGTGCCGCCGGCGGCGAGCAAGCCGTGCCCACGCGCATCGCTGCCGAACCACAGGCGATAGGAACGGTTGGCGAACAGCAGCTCGCGCTGCTGCACCGACAGCACCGACACCGAAGCGTCCAGCCCCTCCAGCACGGTCGTGAAGCGCTCGTGCGAGGCCGACAGCTGGTCGCGGATGCGCTTGGC
>JBDTUO010000676.1:0-1542 GCA_040007675.1 Rubrivivax sp. | reverse complement strand
CGCCAGCCGCAGCTACCGTGGTGAAGGCGCCGGGGCGTCGCAGGTTGCGGTGTGGGTGGGCTACTACCGCGACCTGGGCTACGAGCGCAAGCTGGTCTCGTCGATGAACACGATGACGGAGCTGTCTGAGCACGCGCCGTGGAACCAGGTCAGCGGCGGCACCCGCACTGCCGGGCCGGGCTTGACGGTGCTCACCGGCCATCTGCGCCGTGCCGGCGATCTGGGCGCCACCGACGCCCAGCGGCTGCGTGTCTGGCAGGTGTACTGGGTCGGCGGCCGCTTCATGGTCAGCGATACTTGGGTGCGCCTGCAGCTGGCCGTCAACCGCCTGTTCGGGCGCGGCGACGACGGCGCAGTCGTGTTCTTCTACACGCCGCTGGCGGCCGACGCCAATGCGGCCTCGATCGAGCGGGCCGATGCGCTGCTCGCCCGCTTCGTCGAACCCAACATCGCGGCGGTGGCGTCGTTGCTCGAGGCCACGCGCCGGGCACGCTAGAGCGTCCGCCTTTCACCCCTTTCCTTCGCTTCCACTCCGCACCATGAACACCCTCGCAGTCATCGGACTCGGCTACGTCGGCCTGCCGCTGGTCGTCGAATTCGGCAAGCAGATGCGCACCATCGGCTTCGACATCGCCCGTCACAAGGTCGAGGCCTGCCAGCGCGGCACCGATCCGTCGCGCGAGCTCAGCGACGCCGAGGTGCAGGCCGCCACCCACGCCCTCTACACCGACGACCCGGCGCTGCTGGGCGAGGCCGACGTCGTCATCGTCGCCGTGCCGACGCCGGTCGACGCCGCGCACCAGCCCGACTTCCGCCCGCTGGTGGGTGCTTCGGCCAGCGTCGGACGCCACATGAAGAAGGGCGCCATCGTCGTCTACGAATCCACCGTCTATCCCGGTGCCACCGAGGAGGTCTGCATCCCGGTGCTGGAGCGCGAATCGGGCATGAAGTGGAAGGAAGGCTTCTTCGTCGGCTACAGCCCCGAGCGCATCAACCCGGGCGACAAGGAACACACGCTGACGAAGATCCTGAAGATCGTCAGCGGCGACACGCCGGCGACGTTGGATGCGGTGGCGGCCCTGTACGAGAAGATCGTCGAACCCGGCGTGCACCGCGCCAGCTGCATCAAGGCGGCCGAGGCGGCCAAGGTCATCGAGAACACCCAGCGCGACCTGAACATCGCGTTGATGAACGAACTGGCGATCATCTTCGACAAGCTGGGCATCGACACCGGCGAGGTGCTGGAAGCCGCCGGTACGAAATGGAACTTCCTGAAGTTCAAGCCCGGCCTGGTGGGCGGCCACTGCATCGGCGTCGACCCCTACTACCTGACCCACAAGGCCGACATGATCGGCTACCACCCGCAGGTCATCCTGGCCGGGCGGCGCATCAACGACGGCATGGGCAAGTTCATCGCCGAGCAGACCGTCAAGCACATGATCGCCGCCGGCAGCGTCGTCAAGGGCGCCAAGGTGAACGTGCTGGGGCTGACCTTCAAGGAAAACTGCGGCGACCTGCGCAACAGCAAGGTCATCGACATCA
>JBDTUO010000675.1:0-1542 GCA_040007675.1 Rubrivivax sp. | reverse complement strand
AGCTTGCACCCGGGCACAGGGCGTCGGCCGCGCTGGCGCGGCCAGAACAGGCACGCCACGTCACCCGTGGTGATCAGGCGAGGCGTGGAAATCCGATGACCCGGGTTCGCGCTGTCGTGGGCATCGTGACCGGCATCGTCCTGCTGTTGAGCAGCGTTGCCCACTCGCTGCTCGGCTGGAGCGGGCTCGACGCGGAACTCCAGAAGGCCGGGGCTTCGCAGCCTCTCGTGACCGGACTGCAGATCGGCTGGCAGTTCGCCGGCGCTGCGATGCTCGGCTTCGGGTGCATCGTCCTGCTGCTCTTCACGACGGCATTGCGAGGGCGCCGCCAAGTCTCGCTGCAACCCGCGCTTGTCATCGGCCTGCTCTATTGCGCCTTCTCCGCATGGGCCCTCGCGGTCAGTGGCCTCGATCCGTTCTTCTTGATCTTCCTCATCCCGGGCCTCGCCCTGGTGGCCTGTTCATGGCCGCCAGCCGCGCGGTCCGCACCTCGGCAAGAGGGCGCCTGAAATCAGGCGTGCGGCGGGCTGCGGGTGTATCTTCCGAACCGCGCGGTTTCCTACTCATGTCCTTTCCCTTTGAGGCGCGTGCGATTCACGCGTTCGAGGTGTCCAAATGACGAAGCGTCACACCACCCTCGTGTTGTGCACCGTGGTGCCCTCGATCCTTGCATCCGCGGCAGTCGGCGCGGAGCCGGCGAAACTCAAGTGCGAGGAATGGCACCCGCGCTTGGGCCAGAACGCCGACAAGTCGTTTGCCATCGACGTCGCCGCGAAGACCTGTGCCGGTCAGCCGTGCTCCATGTCGGATACCGAGTTCAAGTGGCAAGAGCAGCAAGGTCGGTACATGACGACCATCAATCGTCAGTCCGGGGAGGGCACGCTCATCTATCTGGGCGAGTTGCTGTTCTCGTACAAGAACTGCGCGCTCGCGACCAGCGGCAACTGAGGACACGAGCGCGAGTGGCGCCGGCGCGCAGACGCGAACCACCGGCAGGCACCGGGTGGGCGGGCGTGCGGCCCCAGACCGATCCGACCGCGAGCGAAGGACGCGGCGCCCGTATTCATCCATGAGCCAAGGCAGCGACCCCGACAGGCGCGCCGAGAAGGCCGCCGGCCAGCGCCGCATTCGCGGATCGCTGTGGTTCACCGTGCCGGCGACCTATGGGGGCCTCGCCGCCGCCTATGCCGTCGTCCCGCCGCTGGCCGGGCTGACGGAGCCCGGCGAGCGCCTCGTGCTCGCCGTCCGCTGGCTCGTGGTGGCGTTCATCCCCTACGCCGCGGTGTGCCTGACCATCTTGTACCGGCGCTTCGCAGAGGGGGCGCACAACCCGCTGCGGGGCGCCGAAAGTGAGTCGCTGCAGATTCATTGCCGGGTCATGCAGAACACGCTCGAGCAACTCGTGTGGTTCGCGTTCTGTCTGCTGCCGCTGGCCACGCTGCTCGCGCCCGGTGAGGCCCGCCTGATCCCCATCCTGTGCGTCTTCTTCGCGCTGGCGCGCGTTGTCTACTGGTGGGGCTACCTGCGGGCGGGCACCCTGGG
>JBDTUO010000674.1:0-1542 GCA_040007675.1 Rubrivivax sp. | reverse complement strand
TTCCAGGACTACGCGCTGTACCCGCACAAGACGCTGTTCGAGAACATGGCGTTCGGGCTGCGCCTGCGCAAGACGCCCGACGCCGAGATCCAGCGCCGCGTGATGGACGCGGCGCGGCTGCTGAAGATCGACCACATGCTGGAGCGCCGGCCGGCCGCGCTGTCCGGCGGCCAGCGCCAGCGCGTCGCGATCGGGCGCGCGATCGTGCGCCAGCCCAAGGTCTTCCTGTTCGACGAGCCGCTGTCGAACCTGGATGCACAACTGCGCAACGAGATGCGCAGCGAGATCAAGCGGCTGCACCAGCGCCTGGGCGCGACCATCGTCTACGTCACGCACGACCAGACCGAGGCGATGACGCTGGCCGACCGCATCGCGGTGCTGAGCGCCGGCCGGCTGATGCAGTACGACACGCCGGACGCGATCTACAACCGGCCGGCCGCGATCTTCGTGGCCGGCTTCACCGGCGCGCCGCCGATGAACCTCATCGACTGCACGGTCGAGGAGGGCAGCGCGCGTTTCGGCGACCGGCGCGTCGCGCTGCCCGCGGCACTGGCGGCACGCGCCGACGCGCGGCCGTTGAAGTTCGGCGTGCGGCCGGAGAACCTGCGCCTGGCGCGCGAACACGATGCCGACGTGGCGCTGCAGGCCGAGGTGTCGCTGCTCGAGCCGCTCGGATCGGAGACGCTGGTCACGCTGCGCGTCGGTCCGGGCGAGATGGTGGCGCGCATGCCCGCCAGCTTCCATCAGCCGCCCGGCACGCCACTCACCATTCACCTGAATCCCGGCCACATGCACCTGTTCGACGCCGACACCGGGGCGGCGATCTGAGAGCCCGACCACGACCCCACCAGGAGACCTGTCCATGACCCGTCGCAAGACCCTTGCCGCCACCGCAGCGCTGCTGCTGGCGGCGTTCGCCAGCCCCGTCGTGCTGGCCCAGACAACCACGTTGCGCGTATTCTCCGGCGGCCAGAACCAGCGCCCGGACCTCGTGCGAAAGCTGCTCGACCAGTACCAGGCGAGCCACCCGAGCGTGAAGGTCGACATCGAGACCGGCGGCGCCACCAGCGAGTTGCAGCGCCAGTACCTTTCCACGGTGCTGAACGCGAAGGACAGCGCGATCGACATCTTCATGATCGACGTCGTCAACCCGGCGCAGTACTACAGCTCCGGCTGGATCGAGCCGCTCGACGCCTACCTCGGTGCCGACGCCGCCAGCATCATGAAGCCCTACCTGCCCGTCTATGCGAGCGCCAACGTGGTCGACGGCAAGGTCGCCGCGCTGCCCGCGTTCGCCGACAGCATGTTCATGTACTACCGCAAGGACCTGCTCACGAAGCACGGCGTCGCCGAACCCAAGACCTGGGACGAGCTGGCCGCGGCGAGCAAGAAGATCCTGGCGGCGGAAGGCAACGCGTCGCTGCAAGGCCTGTCGATCCAGGGCGCGCCGATCGAGGGCGCGGTGTGCACCTTCCTGCTGCCGTACTGGGGCCAGGGCAAGGAGTTCAACGACGCCGCCGGCAAGATGACGCTCGACAAGGC
>JBDTUO010000673.1:0-1547 GCA_040007675.1 Rubrivivax sp. | reverse complement strand
AGGGTCCGGACAGCCGTGCCGCGCTGGCGCTGCCGCTGCTGCACCACGCGCACGACGCGTTGCTGGCCGATATCGTGCAGCGCGTGTCCGCGCTCACCGGCCTGCCCATCGTCGCGGTGGGCAGCGTGCTCATGCACACCCGTTCGCGCAAGCCGCTGCAGGACGCGCTCACCGCAACGCGCCTGAAATGCACGCTGGCCGAAGCCGGCCTGGCGCTGGAGCCCAACGCCGAAGCGCACCTGCGGCCGCGTTCGCGGCTGGGCACGCTGTACCGGCCCGAATGGCTGGCGGCGACGCTGGCACTGGCCGGGCGCTGTGCGTTTTCGCTCGACGAGCTGCGCTACGAATATCCGCAGGAAATCGTTCCTGCCGGTCATACGCCGGCGTCGTGGCTGCGGCAGTTGACGCAGGAGGGCGTGCACCGGCGCTTCCCGGCCGGCATAACGCCGCAAGTGCACGCCACGATCGAACACGAACTGGCGCTCATCGCGCAACTGAAATACGAACCCTATTTCCTCACCGTGGCCGACCTCGTGCAATGGGCGCGCGGCCAGGGCATCTTGTGCCAGGGCCGCGGCAGCGCGGCCAATTCGGCGGTCTGCTACTGCCTGGGCGTCACCGAGGTCGACCCGGCGCGCATGACGCTGCTGTTCGAACGCTTCATCAGCGCCGAACGCAACGAGCCGCCCGACATCGACATCGACTTCGAGCACCAGCGCCGCGAGGAGGTCATCCAGTACGTCTACCGCAAGTACGGCCGCCACCGCGCCGCGCTGACCGGCGTCGTCATCAGCTACCGGCCGCGCTCGGCGCTGCGCGACATGGGGCGCGCGCTGGGCATCGACCTCGACCGCATCGCCGCGGTGGCCAAGAGCCAGCACTGGTTCGACGGCCGCCGCATCCTGCCCGAGCGGCTGGCCGAGAACGGCTTCGATGCGTCATCGCCGCTGGCGCGGCTGTGGGTCGAGCTGACGCAGACGCTGATCGGCTTCCCGCGCCACCTGAGCCAGCACCCGGGCGGCTTCGTGATCGCGCGCGACGACCTGGCGCGGCTGGTGCCAGTCGAGAACGCCGCCATGGACGGCCGCAGCGTGATCCAGTGGGACAAGGACGATCTCGACGCGCTCGGGCTGCTGAAGGTCGACCTGCTGGCGCTGGGCATGCTCAGCGCGATCCGCCGCGCGCTCGACGTCATCGGCGCCAAGCTCGGCCGCGGCGCCGACGACCCCTTCGTGATGCAGAGCGTGCCGGCCGAGGACCCGGCCACCTACGAGATGCTGTGCCGGGGCGACAGCGTCGGCACCTTCCAGGTCGAGAGCCGCGCGCAGATGAGCATGCTGCCGCGGCTGCGGCCGCGGCGCTTCTACGACCTCGTGATCGAGGTCGCGATCGTCCGCCCGGGGCCGATCCAGGGCGGCATGGTCCACCCCTACCTGCGGCGGCGCTGCGGCGACGAGCCGGTCGACTATCCGAGCGCCGAGGTCAGGCAGGCGCTGGAGCGCACGCTGGGCGTGCCGATCTTCCAGGAGCAGGTGATGCAGCTGGCG
>JBDTUO010000672.1:0-1548 GCA_040007675.1 Rubrivivax sp. | reverse complement strand
TGTGGGCATCAGCTATCCGGCTATCAACGCTTCTGATCTCATGCGCTTGAAGGGCCCCGTGCCCAGTACAGATGAGCAAGCTGCCAGACCGGCCGCCAGGTGCGCATTGATGGCGAGACGGACGGTGAGGCGCTGCCCAAGGCGCCGGCCGGCGGCAGGGTGAAGAAGCTGCCGATGTCGTGCATCTTCCGCAACCAGGACTTCGGCTACCGCACCATCACGGTCGAGCGGCCGCTGCGCGACGAGATGGGCAAGCCGGTCCTGGGCGAGAAGGGCAAGCTCAAGGGCAAGCCACAACCGGACAGCAGCGTGCGCGACACCGAGAACGTGCCGCTGGCCGAGGACGTGGAAAGCTACTTCAAGCGCGAGGTGCTGCCTCACGCGCCCGATGCCTGGATCGACTTCGACAAGACCAAGGTCGGCTACGAGATTCCGTTCAACCGGCACTTCTACGTCTTCGAGCCGCCGCGTGAGTTGGCCGAGATCGATGCTGATTTGAAGAAGGTCACCGATCGCATCAAGGTGATGATCGAGGGGCTGTCGGCGTGAGTTTTTCGAAGTACGGCCAGTACAAGGAGTCAGGCGTTCGATGGCTCGGAAGCGTGCCGGCCCACTGGCCCGTGACGGCGCTCAAGCATGTCTTCACAGTGGTCGGCGGGTCGACTCCCAAGTCCGAAGTTGGCGACTACTGGGATAGCGAGCACGTATGGGTAACACCAGGCGATCTCAGCAGCCTGTCAGGCTTCGAAATAACGGAATCGAGTCGTCGCATTACGACGGCGGGTCTCGCCTCCTGTGGCACGAACCTTGTTCCTGCAGGGAGCATCGTGCTTTCAACTCGCGCTCCGATCGGATCGCTTGCGATTGCTGGAACAGACTTGTGCACGAATCAGGGGTGCAAGTCCCTCTTGCGGAAGGGACGCGCCCAACCGCGCTTCTATACCTACCTGCTGAGTATTGTTGGCGAAGAGCTGCAGACCTTTCCCTTCGCGCTGGAAGAGGTGCGCAGGCTCGCCGCCACCCAGGGCAAGCGCTTCGCCGTGATCGCCGACGAGGCCCACTCGTCGCAGACGAACGAGACGGCGGCCAAGCTCAAGCTGGTGCTGAGCGCTGCCGAGCTGGCCGAGCTGCAGGACGGCGGGGACGTGAGCGCCGAGGACATCCTTGCAGCGCAGATGTCCGCCAAGGCCGGCGGCGACGAGCAAGCAGGCATCACCTACGTGGCCTTCACGGCCACACCCAAGGACAAGACGCTGCAGCTCTTCGGCACCCGGCCGGACCCGACGCGCCCGACGGCGGCCGACAACCTCCCGGCGCCCTTCCACGTCTACTCGATGCGCCAGGCGGTCGAGGAAGGCTTCATCCTGGATGTGTTGAAGACCTACACCTCGTACAAGGTGGCGTTCTCGCTGGCGCATCACAGCAAGGAAGGGGTCAAGGTGATCGACTCGAAGGAAGTCGACCGTTCCGAGGCCATGAAGGGCATCATGGGCTGGGTGCGGCTGCACGAGTACAACATCGCGCAGCGCGTGCAGGTGGTGGTCGAGC
>JBDTUO010000671.1:0-1553 GCA_040007675.1 Rubrivivax sp. | reverse complement strand
TGCCGAACAGCTCGCGCTTCTCCGGCACCAGCGCCAGGCCGAGCATCACGCGGTCCTCGAGCGTGGTGTCCGCCAGGTCCTGGCCGTCGAAGACGATGCGCCCGCGCGCCGGCAGCACGCCCATCAGTGCGTTCAGCGTGGTGGACTTGCCGGCGCCGTTGGGGCCGATGATGCTGACGACCTGGCCCTCGGCGACCTCGAAGTCGAGGCCCGTCAGCACCTCGGCACGACCATAGCCGGCGTGCAGGTCTTGAACGTGAAGGAGCGCGGTGCCCATCACCGGCCTCAGTGTTCGGTGCCGAGGTAGGCCGCGCGCACCGCGGGGCTGGCCTGCACCTCGGCCGGAGTGCCTTCGAGCAGCTTGGTGCCGAACTCCATCACGACGATGCGGTCGGTCAGCCCCATCACGAAGTCCATGTCGTGTTCGACCAGCAGGATCGACAGCCCCTGCCCCTTCAGCTGCCGCAGCACGTCGGCCAGCGCCTGCTTCTCGCGATGCCTGAGGCCGGCGGCCGGCTCGTCGAGCAACAGCAGCGCCGGGTCGGTGGCGAGCGCGCGCGCAATCTCCACCAGCCGCTGCGGCCCGAGCGCGAGGTTGCCAGCCAGTTCGTGGATCTGATCGGCCATGCCGATGCGGGCCAGCTGGCGTTCGGCCTCGGCGAACAGGCGCCGCTCCTCGGCGCGGTCCAGGCGCAGCATCGCCCGCACGACGCCCGCCCCCGAGCGCAGGTAGGTGCCGAGCGCGACGTTCTCGAGCACCGTCATCTCCGGAATCATCTTGACGTGCTGGAATGTGCGCGAGATGCCGCGCCGCGCGATCTCGCGCGACGGCAGGCCGCCGACCGCCTCGCCGCGCCAGCGCACCGCGCCGCCGCTCAGCGGCAGCACGCCGGTGATCAGGTTGAAGGTGGTCGACTTGCCGGCGCCGTTGGGCCCGATCAGACCGACGATGTCGCCCGCGCGCAGCGCGAAGCTGACATCGTTCACCGCGACCAGCCCGCCAAAGGTCTTGCGCACCGCGTCGACCTCCAGCAGCGGCTCGCCGGCCGGCGGCTTCGGGCTCGCGGGCAGCGCCGCCGCCCCCTCCCAGTCGCGCACGCGTCGGCGCGGCGGCACCAGCTTGCCGGCAAAGCTCCACAGCCCATCCGGGGCGTACTTCAGCACGACCACCAGCACGATGCCGAAGACGACCGTTTCGAAGTTGCCGCCGGTGCCGATCAGGCGTGGCAGCAGCACCTGCAACTGGTCTTCGACCAGGCGCACGACGGCCGAGCCGACGAACGCGCCCCAGACATGGCCGACGCCGCCGAGCACGGCCATGAAAAGGTATTCGATGCCCTTGTTGATGCCGAACGGCGACGGGCTGACGCTGCGCTGGAAATGCGCGAACAGCCAGCCTGAAAGCGCCGCGAGCACCGCCGCGAGCACGAACGCCGTGAGCTTGTAGCGGAAGGTCGAGATGCCCATCGACTCGGCCATCGTCGCGCCGTGCTTGAGCGCGCGGATCGCACGGCCGGGACGCGAGTCGAGCAGCCGCAGCACCGCCAGCGCCG
>JBDTUO010000670.1:0-1557 GCA_040007675.1 Rubrivivax sp. | reverse complement strand
CCAGGCCGCGCCCTCGCCCTCGGCGATGTTCTCGCTCTCGTCGCGCCCGGCGTGCTGCGCGCCCTCGAACAGCGGGATCACCGGGTCGGCCGACAGGCCCTGCAGCAGGTAGTCGCGCAGGCCGCCGGTGTAGGTCCAGGACTGCGTGTCGGATTCCTTGCCAGCCGCCTTCTCGACCGTCAGCGACACCGTGACGCCCGGCATCAGCACCGCCTTGCTGCGCAGCAGGTGCAGCAGGTCGTGGCGCGGCAGGTCGATGGCATCGAAGTACTTCGGGTCCGGCCACACCCGCACCCGCGTGCCGTGACGGCGCTCGCCGGCCGCGGCCTTGCGCAGCGCCAGCGGCTCGACCACCGCGCCGCCGGCGAAGGCCAGCGTCGCGACCTGCCCGTCACGCCAGACCGTGACTTCCAGCCGCTTCGCGAGCGCGTTGGTGACGCTGACGCCGACCCCGTGCAGCCCGCCCGAGAAGCTGTACGCACCACCGACACCCTTGTCGAACTTGCCGCCGGCATGCAGGCGGGTGAACACGATCTCCAGCACCGGCACGCCTTCGTCCGGGTGCACGCCGAACGGGATGCCGCGGCCGTCATCGTCGACGCCGATCGAGCCGTCGGCGTGCAGCGTCACCACGATGCGCTTGCCATGCCCGGCCAGCGCCTCGTCGGCGGCGTTGTCGATCGCCTCCTGCACGATGTGCAGCGGGCTCTCGGTGCGGGTGTACATGCCCGGCCGCTGCTGGACCGGCTCCAGGCCCTTGAGGACGCGGATGGAGGATTCGGCGTAGGGGGTAAGTTGGCGGAGGGCCATGCGCCGGATTGTAGGAACGGCGGCCTACACCTCGGCGCCTGGAGCGGATACATTCCCGATTGGCCCACCCATAGACCGAACGCTTGGAATGCCCTCGGTAAACCCACTCATCACGACCGACCCGCAGCGCCGCGGCGGGCGGCCTTGCATTCGAGACTTGCGCATCAGCGTAGGGGACGTGCTGGGTTGGCTGGCAGCCGGGATGACCCACGCCGAGATCCTGGCCGACTACCCCGAGCTGACCGAAGCCGACATCCGGGCGAGCCTGGCGTACGCGGCCGAGCGCGAGTCGCGTGAGGTACGCATCGTCGCTGCAGCGTGAAGCTGCTGCTCGACGAGAACCTTTCGCGCCGACTGGTGCCGGCGTTGCAGGCGCGCTTCCCCGGTTCGAGCCAGGTGGCGCTGCTCGGGCTCGAACGCTCGACCGACCATGCACTGTGCGACTACGCCGCGCAGCACGGCTTCGTCATCTGCTCGAAGGACGACGACTTCCAACGCCTGGTCGCGGCGCGCGGCTACCGGCCTCGGCTGGTTCACGTGGCGCTGGGAAACGAGTCGAATGAGCGCGTGCTTGCGGGCCTGCTGGCTGCCGCCGACGGCATCGCGGCTGCGTTCACGGACGACAAGGTCGGCGTCGTGACGGTCGGGCCCTGACCCCGTGTGGGGAGTCGACTGGACGCCCATCGTCGCCCGAGCCGACCAAGCCATCGGCTGGCAGCGTCACCGTGATGCGGCGGGAGCCGTCAG
>JBDTUO010000669.1:0-1558 GCA_040007675.1 Rubrivivax sp. | reverse complement strand
TTGAGGTTGTGCTCTTTCGCGTTGACGATGCGGATCGACTCGTCGGCCGCGGTACGTGCGCGGCGCGCATCGCGCAGCACGCTCTGCAGCGCGCGGCCCTCTTCGGCCTTCGGCGTGCCGAAGCCCAGCGCCTGCTCGTAGTCGCGCAGCGCCGCGCCGGTGTGCGATGAGCTGTGCGCCATCACGTCGTCCGGCGTGCCGGCGCAGACCAGCTCGCCGCCCGCCTCGCCGCCTTCCGGGCCGAGGTCGATGACCCAGTCGGCGGCGCGGATGACGTCCAGGTTGTGCTCGATGACCAACAGCGAGTGCCCGGCGTCGAGCAGCTTGCGCAGCGCGCGCATCAGCTTGGCGATGTCGTCGAAGTGCAGTCCGGTCGTCGGCTCGTCGAACAGGAACAGCGTGCCACGAGGTTTGCGGATCCGGGTTTCCCGGTCCGCAAACGCGCCTCCCTGGGGGGCACCGAACGCAGAGAGCGTGGGCGCCGCGCCCGCCAGGAAGCCGGCGAGCTTCAGCCGCTGCGCCTCGCCGCCCGACAGCGTCGGCACCGGCTGGCCGAGCCGCACGTAGTCGAGCCCGACGTCGACGATCGGCTGCAGCCGCGCCACCACCTCGCGGTCGGCCTGGAACCAGTGCGCCGCCTCGGCCACCGTCAGGTCGAGCACGTCGGCGATCGACAGCCGCATCGGGCCGCGCAGCAGCTTCACGTCGAGCACCTCGGCGCGATAGCGTCGGCCGTCGCAGTCGGGGCAGCGCAGGTAGACGTCGGACAGAAACTGCATCTCGACGTGTTCGAAGCCCGACCCGCCACAGGTCGGGCAGCGCCCGTCGCCGGCGTTGAAGCTGAAGTGGCCGGCAGAGTAGCCGCGCTCGCGCGCCATCGGCACTTCGGCGAACAGGCGCCGGATCTCGTCGAACGCGCCGACGTAGCTCGCCGGGTTGCTGCGTGCTGTCTTGCCGATCGGGCTCTGGTCGACGAACACCGCGCCGGCCAGCCAGTCGGCGCCGAGCAGCCGATCGTGCGCGCCGGGGGTCTCGGTCGCCTTGCCGAAGTGGCGTGCCAGCGCGGGGTACAGCACGTCCTGCACCAGCGTGCTCTTGCCGGAGCCCGACACCCCGGTGACGCACACCAGCCGCTCCAGCGGCAGCTCGACCGTGATGTGCCTGAGGTTGTGCTCGCGCGCGCCTTCGACGATCAGCCGCGGCGTGCCGGCATCGACGAGCCGCCGCAGCCCGGCGCCGACGTGCTTGCGCCCGCCGAGGTAGGCGCCGGTCAGCGTGTCGGCGCTGCGCACGCCCTCTGGCGTGCCGTCGTAGACGATCTGGCCGCCGCGCTCGCCGGGGCCGGGGCCCATGTCGATCAGGCGGTCGGCCGACAACATCACTGCCGGGTCGTGCTCGACGACGACCAGCGTGTTGCCGGCGTCGCGCAGCCGGTGCATCGCGGTGACGATGCGGCCCATGTCGCGCGGGTGCAGCCCGATGCTCGGCTCGTCGAGCACGAACAGCGTGTTGACGAGCGAGGTGCCGAGCGCCGTCGTCAGGTTGATGCGCTGCACCT
>JBDTUO010000668.1:0-1563 GCA_040007675.1 Rubrivivax sp. | reverse complement strand
CTTCTGCGGCTTCTGCGAAGAGAGCTGTCCGGTCGACTCGATCGTCGAGACGCACATCTTCGAGTACCACGGCGAGAAGCGCGGCGACCTGTACTTCACGAAGGACATGCTGCTGGCCGTCGGCGACCGCTACGAAACCGAGATCGCCGCCAGCCGCGCGATCGACGCGAAGTACCGTTGACCCGACGCCGCGCCCTGCCTGCCGAGACGACCGTCATGTCCTCCACCACCGCGCTCTTCTACACCTTCGCGGCCTTCCTGCTGTTCGCGGCCTTTCGCGTCATCACCGCGCGCAGCACCGTGCACGCGGCGCTGTACCTGGTGCTGGCCTTCTTCAGCGCCGCGTGCGTGTGGATGATGCTCGAGGCCGAATTTCTCGCCATCGCGCTCGTGCTCGTCTACGTCGGCGCGGTGATGGTGCTGTTCCTGTTCGTCGTGATGATGCTCGACGTCAACAGCGATGCGATCCGGACCGGCTTCTGGAAGCACTTTCCGCTCGCCGGCGTCGTCGGCGCGGTGATCGCGCTCGAGATGGCGCTGGTGCTGACCCGCGGCTTCGACCTCACTGACGCCGCGGCGCTGCCCGCGGGCGTCGCCGGCATCGGCAACACGAAAGCGCTCGGCATCCTGGTCTACACGGAATACCTCTACCCGCTCCAGGTGGCCGCGGTCCTGCTGCTGGTCGCGATCATCGCGGCGATCGCGCTGACGCTACGCGCACGCAAGGACAGCAAGCGCGCCGATCCGTCGCAACAGGTGCGCGTCAAGAAGGCCGACCGGCTGCGCATCGTGCGGATGGCGCCCGAAGCCCGCTCGACGCCAGTGCCCCCCGGGGCCGACACGAAAGGAGGCAGCCGATGAGCGACTCCCTCGCCAGCGGCCTGACGCTCGGGCACTACCTGTCGCTCGGCGGCGTGCTGTTCGCGCTGTCGGTGGTCGGCATCTTCCTGAACCGGCGCAACCTGATCGTGCTGCTGATGGCGATCGAACTGATGCTGCTGGCGGTCAACCTGAACTTCGTCGCCTTTTCGCATTACCTCGGCGACATGTCGGGTCAGGTGTTCGTCTTCTTCATCCTGACCGTGGCCGCGGCCGAGTCGGCGATCGGCCTGGCGATCCTGGTCGTGCTGTTCCGCAATCGCGCATCGATCAACGTCGAGGAACTCGACGCACTCAAGGGCTGAGAGCCCGAGGCCGACCCCCGATGATTTCCGAAACGCTGCTCCTCCTGATCGCGCTGGCACCGCTGGTGGGCGCCATCGTCGCCGGCCTGTTCGGCCGGGCGGTCGGTCGCCGCGGCGCGCATGGGGTCACGATCCTCGGCGTCACGGTGTCGTTCCTTGCCTCGGTTTTTGTGTTGTGGCAGGTGCTCGGTGGTGCGCGCTTCGACGCCTCGGTCTACGAGTGGGCGGTCGTCGGCGACGTGCGCATGGAGGTCGGTTTCCTCATCGACGGTCTGACCGCGATGATGATGTGCGTCGTCACCTTCGTCTCGCTGATGGTGCACGTCTACACCATCGGCTACATGGCCGACGACCCGGGCTACCAGCGCTTCTTCTCGTA
>JBDTUO010000667.1:0-1564 GCA_040007675.1 Rubrivivax sp. | reverse complement strand
CCGGATGACGTGCACGTCACGCTGCGGAAACGGGATCGAGCAACCGCCGGCTTCGAGCGCTTCCTTGCAGCGCTGCAGCAAGTCAAGCTTGGTCGCCCACCAGTCGGCGCGCGCCGTCCAGACCCGGAACAGGATGTTGACCGAGCTGTCGCCGAGGCTCTCGACCTTGATCAGCGGCGCCGGCTCCTGCAGCACGCGCGCCTCCTGGTCGGCGATGCGCTGCAGGATCGCGCGCGCCACGTCGATGTCGTCACCGTAGGCGACGCCGTAGACCTCGTCGATGCGACGCCGGTCCTGGTCGGTGACCGACAGGTTGACGATGGTCTCGCCCCAGACGCTGGAGTTGGGGATGAAGACCATCGGCCCATCAGGAAGGTGGCCGCGGCAGATGAAGAAGCCGAGCGAATCGATGACGTAGACGTCGTCGCCCAGCTTGACCGTGTCGCCGACGTTGAACGGGCGCATCACGAGCAGCATGACGCCGGCCGCGACGTTGCTGAGCGTGCCCTGCAGCGCCAGGCCGACCGCCAGACCGGCAGCGCCGAGCACGGCGATGAGGCTGGTCGTCTCCACGCCGAAGCGGTTCAGCACCGCGATCAGGGTGACGACGAGCACGGCCCCGCGCACGATGCGCCCCGGGATCGCGTGGAAGACCGGATCGATGCGGTCGGAGCGGCGCACCGCTCGGTCCGTCCAGCGCGCCAGCCAGCCCGACAACGCGTAGCCGACGATCAGCGTGACGACAGCGCCGATCACGTTCATGCCGTAGGCCGACAGGAACAGCATCGCGCTGGCGCTGAGTTGCTGTGTGGTCTCACTCATGGCGGATCACTATAGGGGAACGCGCCAGGGCCGCCAGCGCGCCCCGGCGGGCCTCGGCGCACGGGCACCGGCGGGAGCCGGACTTCCCTCAGCGCGGCTGCCCGAGGAAGAAGCGCACGATCTCGCTCGACGCGTCGGGGCCGGCCGCGTCGGTGAACGATCCCGCCGGGCTGCCGCCATACCAGGCGTGGGCGCCGCCGTGCACCGTCCAGGCCTCGACCATCGTCGATTCGCCGCTGGAGCCGGTGAACTCGGTCGTCGTGCAGCGGCGACCGCCGACCACGGCGTCGAGCCGGGTCTGCTTGCGCAGCGGCGCGCCGCTGCGTGCGTAGGCGTCGACGGCTTGTGTGACGATGGCCTCGCCGTTTGGCGATGTGACTGTCGCGTCGGCGTCACCGTGAAAGACGATGGTGCGCACCCCGGGGCCGCCATGACCCGCGCGATCCTGGGCCGCCCCTCGTCCCTGCATGGCCGCGAACGCCGATGACACATCGCTCGCGGCACCCACCGGCAGCCCCGAGTGCGCGGCCACGCCGGCGAACAACTCCGGGTAGGTGCGTCCGAGGATGACCGCCATCGCCGCGCCGGCGGACAGGCCGGCGACGAAGACCCGGCCCGCCTGCACCGGGTGGTGGTGCCCGATGTCGCCGATGATGCCGGCGAGCACCGACGGCTCCTCGCCTGCACGCTCCTGCTGCGCCGGCTCGAACCAGTTCCAGCAGTTGGAGCCGTTCGCGCGCAC
>JBDTUO010000666.1:0-1570 GCA_040007675.1 Rubrivivax sp. | reverse complement strand
GCGGTGTCGTCGTGCCGCTCCATGCGGCCCTGCACGATCGCGCCCAGGTCCATCTGCATCTGGCGGTAGCGGATCGTGCCGGTGATGCGCGCGCCGGCCTGCAGCTCGACGAACTGTTCTACCTCGAGGTCCCCCTCGATCGTGCCGTTGATGACCGCGTGGCCGCAGCGCACGCCGCCTTCGATGCGGCCGCGGTCGGACAGCACCAGCAGCGGCGGCGGTGCGCCGTCGAGCGTGCGGCCGATCAGCTGGCCGCGCACGCAGCCGTCGATGCGCAGGCCGCCGGTGAACACGAGGTCACCGGTGATCTCGACGCCTTCGGCGATCAGGCTCGACAGGTTGGTCAGCTGCAGCTGCGGCTGGCGGGGGCGGCGGCGGTCGAACATGGCGCGGTTCTCCTCGGGAAAAAGGCGGCGTCAGCGCTGAGCGGCGACACCGGGTCTGGCCTTGCGGAAGAACGCCAGTTCTTCCTGCGAGACGCGAAGTTGCTGGTTGACGGCGTCGACCTGGCGCTCGAGTTCGTTGCCGCGCGCACCGGCGACCTGCAGCGCGGCGCGCGCCTGCACGAGTTGCTGCTCGAGCGCCTGCGCGCGCACGTCGGCCGGTTGCGGGCCGGCGAGCCGCTCGGGCTCGAACGCGTTGCGCTCCAGCCAGTTCGGGGTCAGCAGGCCGACCGCGAGGCCGACGACGGCGGCCGCCACGCTCCACACCGCCGGCGCGGTGGCGCGGCGCTGCGACGCGGCCGCCGCCGGAACGAGCGAGGCGTGCGTCAGGGCATGGTGCACGAGGCGGTGACGGGCGGCGGACATGCGGTGGGCGCGCGAGGGCGGATCGGGGGTCGCGCAGCGCGGGCGGATCAGGCGCGGCTGTCCGCCAGCACGCGCGACAGGTAGCGTTTCGGGTCGACGTGCCGGCCATGGCGCAGGACCTCGAAATGAAGGTGCGGGCCGGTCGAGCGGCCGGTCGAGCCGACGTTGGCGATGCGCTCGCCCGGGGCCACCAGCGCACCGCGTTGCACCAGCAGCCGCGAGGCATGGGCGTAGCGAGTGCGCAGGCCGTTGCCGTGCTCGAGCTCCACCATGTTGCCGTAGTCCGGGTGGTAGCCGGCGAAGGTGACGACGCCGCCGGCGGCCGACAGGATGGGCGTGCCGGCGCCGGCGGCGAAATCGAGCCCGGCGTGGAACGCGTGGCGGGAGGTGAAAGGATCGCTGCGGTTGCCGAAGCCCGAGGTCTGGCGGGCATCGGCCACCGGGGTTCGGGTCGGCAGCCGCATCGCGTCGGACACCCGATCAGCCGACGCGTCCGACAGGCGCACGAACTGCGCCTCGAGCCGGTCGAGGTGGGCATCGAGCGCGTCCAGCCCGGCCAGCACGATGACCGGGCGCGGGTCGAGCATCGGGCCGCCGCGGCCATCGCCGACGCGGTCGTCGGCGGGCGCGGGCGCGGCCGCCGGGGCGGCGGCAGGCGTGCGGGCGGCGGTCGGGCGCTCGCGGGTCGGGCGGTCAGCGCTGCGGGTGGCCGAGGACGCCGCGCCGGCCTGGGCCAGGCCGACGCGCTGGCCGAGCTGCGC
>JBDTUO010000665.1:0-1571 GCA_040007675.1 Rubrivivax sp. | reverse complement strand
CTTGTCGAACGCGTTGCCGACCGTCGGGTTGGAGCCGCAGCCGCTGGTGGTGTCGGACTCGCCGCACTTGGTGCTGACCCACAGTTCGGAGATCGGGCAGGACTCGCGCTGCTTCTCGCTGGCCCACTGCACATATTCTTTCGCAGCCTTGCTGGCGCGCAGGATGGTGTCGTGGTCGCCATGCAGTTCGATGCCAAAGCCAACCACCGGCTTGCCGGTGGCCTTGATGCCGTCGACCACCTTCTGCGTCCAGCCGTCCTCGATGCCGATCACGACCACCGCGGCGACGTTCGGGTTGCAGCCGGCGCCGATCAGCGTGCGGAAGTGCAGTTCGAGGTCGGCGCCGAACTGCAGCCGGCCGTACGGGTGCGGGATCGCCAGCGCACCCTTGATGTTGTGCGCCACCGCTTCTGCCGCAGCGTTCGACAGGTCGTCGAGCGGAAGGATGATGACGTGGTTGCGTACGCCCACGCGACCGTTTTCGCGCCGGTAACCTAGGAAGGTGGTGTCTTTCGAGATGACGCTCATGTCGGGCTCCCGGCTACCAGCGCTTGGTCTTGATGTTGTGCACGTGCGCGTGCTCGCCGGCCTTGATAGCGGCCACCACCTTGCCCATGTCGATGCCGTACTTGATCACGGTGTCGCCGACGGCCATGTCCTTCAGCGCCACCTTGTGGCCGATCGGGATGTCCTGCCGGGCCGTGACGCGGGTGGACTGGTCGTCATCCATGACCCAGCCGTCCATAGCCATGCCGGCCTTGACGCCTTCGACCACGACGACCGCCACGGTGTCGTGGGCGTCGTGCAGCACGAAATGAATCATCGGTTCGAGCTCCTGACGGGGCGCACCGGGTGGTGCGTCTGGAGCCGGAATGCTAGACGCCGATCGCGCGCTGTCAACTTGGTCATATGTATGACTTGAATGTTCAGGGGCACGGTTCCAGAATCACGCGATGCCGACTGCCCGCGCCGCCGTCATCCCCGCCGTCGCGGGCTTCGATGCGATCGTGCCCGAGGCCGCCGGCATGCCGCTGTACCGCGCGGTGCGGCGCGCGGTACTGCGAGCGATCGAGTCGGGCGCGCTGCCGCCGGGCGGCGCGCTGCCGAGCGAGCGGGCGCTCGCGCACGCATTCGCGGTCTCGGTCGGCACCCTGCGCCAGGCCGTCGGCGAGTTGGTGGCCGAGCACATCCTCGTGCGTCACCAGGGTCGAGGCACCTTCGTCGCACGCCACAGCAACGAGCGTTTCCTGTTCCAGTTCTTCCACGTCGAGCGCCAGGACGGCCTGCGCGAATCGCCCGCCGTCGAGCTGACCACGTTCGAGCGCGGTCGCCTCGACGACGCCGCCGCCTCGGCCCTGGGCTTGCCGGTCGGCGCGCCCGCGATCCTGATCGAGAACCGGCTGAGATTGCAGGGGCGCCCGGTCGTGCACGACCGGCTGGTGCTGCCGGCGGTGCTGTTCCGCGGCCTGACCGAGGCGCGCTGGCGCGCCCGTCCGGCGACGATCTACCGGCTGTACCAGGACGAGTTCGGCATCACGGTGATGCGCGCCCACGAGCGCGTGCGCGCGGCG
>JBDTUO010000664.1:0-1571 GCA_040007675.1 Rubrivivax sp. | reverse complement strand
GTCGGCGCCGGCTGCACGTGCACGATGCGGCTGTCGGGCAGCAGGCCGACGTAGAAGCGCGCGGCCTCTTCGGCCGCCTTGTCGAACCACAGGCAGATCGCGGTTCTCTCGGTGTTCATCGTTTCGTTTCCTCGATCAGTCGATCGTCGATCGCCTTGGCCTCGCGGTACGCGGGGCGCGCCCGCAGGCGATCGGCATAGGCCACGAAGGCGGGCCGCTCGGGCATCGTCTTGAACATCAGCCCCCAGTCGACCGCGCTGCCGACGTAGACGTCGGCCATCGTGAAGCGGTCGCCGCAGACGAACGCGCGGTCGGCGAGGTGCGCGTCGAGCGTGCCGATCGCGCGCTCGGCGTTGCCGAAGCCGACCATCGCCTCCTGCGTGGCGGTCGGTGCGAAACCCAAGGCCTTCGATGTCACGGCGTGCTCGATCGGCCCGGCGGCGAAGAACAGCCAGCGCCAGTAGTCCGCTCGCTCGCGGTCGTCCGGCAGCAACCCGGCCGCCGGATGCGCCTCGGCCAGGTAGCAGCAGACGGCGGCAGCCTCGGTCACGACGCGGTCGCCGAACGGGGCGTGGTGGATGATCGTCGGCAGCTTGCCCATCGGGTTCGCCTTCAGCAGTGCCGCAGGCTTGGCGGCCCAGTCGACCGCGACCGGCGTGTAGTCGGCGCCGGCCTCGTGCAGCGCCCAGCGCGCGATCCGTGCGCGCGACATCGGGTTCGTGAAGAACGTTCACTCGGCCATCGGCCCTCCGCTGCGTCGGCTCCGCGGTGGCGCCGAAGGCGCTGACGATAGCCGCCTGCAGAACCTGACAGGCGCGAAACCCCCCTTGAACGGTTCCGCGCGGCTTGTGGCGGGAAGCGCCCGGCGCCGCCTCCCGCGCTAAGCCGGCGCGCGTGCAAGTTCGCGCTCGTGCCGACCGGCCACTGATACCGCTTGTTGCAGTCCGGCGCCGCGACGATACTGCGCCGCGGTCGTCGCCGTTCAAGCGGCCCTCGAACCGGCCCGCGTTTTCGCCCGGGGTTGGGCCGTGCGACTTCAGGAGACCAACATGCCGTTCGATGCCAGCTTCGTTCACCACCTGGGCAAGGTCGCCAAGCTGGAGAAGAGCTTCCAGCAGAAGGCCGGATTGAAGGCCCTCGAATCGGAGAAGCTGAGCCAGAAGGTCAAGGGCGGCTACTGCTTCGGCGCCTGCGCGACCTGGCTGACGCTCGCGCTGACCAGGGAAATGCCCCTCGCGGTCGACCACGCGAGCTCGAATCAGGTCCGCCGCATGGCCAAGGGGGCCGTCAAAGCCGTGAAGACCCGCAAGGAGAAGGGCGGGGACATGAAGGCCAGTCGCGGAGGCGAACGAGTCGCTGCGTGACACCTTCCTGCACGCGCGGCTGACCGAGGCCGCGGTGAAACCTAGCGAGGTCATGGAGCGCCTCGTGGCCGACCTCAAGTTCCTGCGCGGCGGCGGCCGGATCGAAGACACCGGGCTGAACGGCCTGCACGCGGCACTGGACGTGATCTTCTGAGCCGCGGCGGCGGCGCTGCCGGTCTTGCGACAATCGCACGGACCAGGAGCGTT
>JBDTUO010000663.1:0-1572 GCA_040007675.1 Rubrivivax sp. | reverse complement strand
GCGTGCGCGCCATCAGCAGCTCGACCCAGCTGAACATGAAGCAGAAGAACGCCGCCACGCCGACGCCGGCCTTGATCAGCGGCAGGAAGATCGTGACGAAGAAGCGCGGGAAGGAGTAGCCGTCGATGTAGGCCGTCTCGTCGATCTCACGCGGGATGCCGCTCATGAAACCTTCCAGGATCCAGACCGCCAGCGGCACGTTGAACACCAGGTGCGCCAGTGCGACCGCGAGGTGCGTGTCCATCAACCCGAGCGTGGTGTAGAGCTGGAAGAACGGCAGCAGGAAGACTGCCGGCGGCGTCATGCGGTTGGTCAGCAGCCAGAAGAAGACATGCTTGTCGCCGATGAAGCTGTAGCGGCTGAAGGCATAGGCCGCCGGCAGCGCCACGGTGATCGAGATCACCGTGTTCAGCGCGACGTAGATCAGGCTGTTGATGTAGCCCGAGTACCAGGACACATCGGTGAAGATGGTGCGGTAGTTGGCCCAGGTGAATTCGTTCGGCCAGAGCGAGAAGGTCGACAGGATCTCCTCGTTCGTCTTGAACGACATCATCGTCATCCAGTAGATCGGCAGGATCGCGAAGACGAGGTAGGCGAAGAGGAACAGCGTCCTCTTGCGGAAGCGGCGCTCATTCATGCGCGGCCTCCTTGTCGCTGGTGCCCACGCGCTGCATCCAGTTGTAGAGCACGAAGCAGAACAGCAGGATGATCAGGAAGTAGATCAGCGAGAAGGCGGCCGCCGGGCCGAGGTCGAACTGACCCACGGCCTTCTGCGTCAGGAACTGGCTGAGGAAGGTGGTGCTGTTGCCCGGCCCGCCACCGGTCAGCACGAAGGGCTCCGTGTAGATCATGAAGCTGTCCATGAAGCGCAGCAGCACCGCGATCATCAGCACGCCCCGCATCTTGGGCAGCTGGATGTAGCGGAAGACGGCGAACTTGCTGGCGCCGTCGATGCGGGCGGCCTGGTAATACGCGTCGGGGATGCTGCGCAATCCGGCGAAGGCCAGCAGCGCCACGAGCGGCGTCCAGTGCCACACGTCCATCGCCAGCACCGTCAGCCAGGCGTGCGTCTCGTTGCCGGTGTAGCTGTAGTCGACGCCGAGCTTCTGCAGCGTCGCGCCGAGCAGACCGATGTCGGTGCGGCCATAGATCTGCCAGATGGTGCCGACGACGTTCCACGGGATCAGCAGCGACAACGCCACCAGCACCAGCACGGCCGAGCTCTTCCAGCCCTGTGCGGGCATCGCCAGCGCCAGGCCTATGCCCAACGGGATCTCGACCAGCAGCACCGACAGCGAGAAGCCCAGCTGGCGCAGCAGGGCACTGTGAAGTTCCTCGTCGCGCAGCACGCTGGCAAACCACTCGGTGCCGACGAAGACCCGCCGATCGGGGCCGAAGATGTCCTGCACCGAGTAGTTCACGACCGTCATCAGCGGCATCACGGCCGAGAAGGCGACGCAGATGACGACCGGCAGGATCAGCAACCAGGCCCGCTGGTTGACCGGTTTGGTGGGCACGCTCATACGAGTGCCTCGTTCCGATAGAAGCAGGTGTGCGCCGTCATCACCTGCA
>JBDTUO010000662.1:0-1599 GCA_040007675.1 Rubrivivax sp. | reverse complement strand
CGACATGGGTCGGCTGCGTCGGCGTCGGCGTCTGCGCCAGCGGGGTCGAACATTTCGACGAGCCGGGGCTGGTGCTGCTGCTGTCCGAGCTGCCACGCGCACACTTCGAGGTCTTCTCGGGCCGCCGGCCACTGAAGCCGCGCGACTGGCACGCCGCCCTCGTGCACGCCGACCCGGCCACGCCCGAGCTGGCCGGGTTGATCACCGAACTGTCCGAGCGCACCCGGTCCGGCTACCTGTTCGGCGGTCTGGCGGCCGCGCGCGGCCCCGCGGTGCAGCTGGCCGACGGCGTCTGCCGGGGCGGCCTGTCGGGCGTCGCCTTCGACGCCGAGGTGGTGCTCGTGTCGCGTGTCACGCAGGGCTGCCAGCCGATCGGGCCGGCGCGCACGATCACCGCCTGCGACGGCGCGCGCGTGCTGGCGCTCGACGGCGCGCCGGCATTGCCGCTGCTGCTGCGCGACCTCGGCCATGACCCGGATGGTGACCTGCGCGCCGCGCTGCCGCTGCTGCGCGAAACGCTGGCCGGCCTGTCCGACGCCGATGCGGCCATCGTCGGCCGCGGCGGACAGTTCGGCGCCGACACGCGCGTGCGCCACCTGGTCGGGATCGACCCGGCACGGGCTGCGGTCGCGGTTGCCGATACGCTGGCGCCCGGCATGCGGCTCGCGTTCTGCCGGCGCGACGTCGCCGCGGCACGGCGCGACCTGGTGCGCATCTGCAGCGAGCTGCGGGAATGGCTGGCCGAACCCGCGCCGGCGGCGGTGGGCGTGCCGGCGCCCGCGGCCGGCGCCGGCACTGCCCGGCAGGTCGACGGCGCGCTCTACGTCAGTTGCGCCGGCCGTGGCGGCCCGCACTTCGGTGCACCGTCGGCCGAACTGCAGATCGTGCGCCACGCGCTGGGTGACGTGCCGCTGGCCGGCTTCTTCGCCGCCGGCGAGATCGCGCGCCACCATCTCTACGGCTACACCGGTGTGCTGACGCTGTTCACGCGCCCGTGCTGAGCCCAGCGCCAGCGACGGGGGCGCTACAGTCCGCCCTGATGTCGCCTGCCGTGCCGCCCTGTTGCCGCCGAGGACGCCGATGAGCGTCACCCCGACGCTGCCGGCCGCCGGCGACGCGGGCGCTGCGGCCCCGGCCGACGCCGCCGATCGACCGCGCCGGCAGGCCGAGGTGGTCGCGGCGCTGCAGGCGCTGCTGCCGGCGCACGCGCTGCTGTGGCGGGGCGAGGACACGGTGCCGTACGAGTGCGACGGCCTGACCGCCTATCGCGCGCTGCCGCTCGTCGTCGCGCTGCCGGAAACCGAGGCGCAGGTCGCGGCCGTGCTGCGCGTGTGCCACCAGCTCGGCGTGCCGGTCGTCGCGCGCGGCGCCGGTACCGGGCTGTCGGGCGGTGCGCTGCCGCACCCGCTCGGCGTCACGCTGTCGCTCGCGAAGTTCAACCGCATCCTCGAGCTCGATCCGCACGCGCGCACCGCGGTCGTGCAGTGCGGCGTGCGCAACGCCGCGATCAGCGAAGCCGCGGCACCGCACGGCCTGTACTACGCGCCCGATCCGTCGAGCCAGATCGCCTGCACGATCGGCGGCAACGTGGCCGAGAAC
>JBDTUO010000661.1:0-1615 GCA_040007675.1 Rubrivivax sp. | reverse complement strand
CTCGACCACCAGACGCGCGAGCTGATGCAGGAGCTGCTGCTCGGCATCTGGGAGGCCGAGCGCACGACGGTGCTGTTCGTCACCCACGACATCGACGAGGCGGTGTTCATCGGCAGCCGCGTGATGGTGATGAGCGCGCGGCCCGGGCGCATCAAGCTCGACCGCGTGATCGGGCTGCCGCACCCGCGCCACTACGCGATGAAGACCACGCCCGACTTCGTGTCGCTGAAGGCCGAGCTGACCGAGGCGGTGCGCGCCGAGGTGCTGGCAGCGCAGGCGGCGCAGTCGGTGCCGGCGCGCTGATGCGGCGCGGCTACCAGCGGTTGCGCAGTTCTCGCAGCTTGACGAACACCGTCATCGGATCCGGATTCGGCGGCAGATCGGGGAACGTGGCGCGCAGTGCCGCGATCACGCCTGGGCTGCGCAGGCGCAGGAAGGTGTTGAAGCGCTTCTCCTCGGCCAGCGTCGTGACGGCGGCGGTCTCGGGGTCGTGCGCGGCTTCGGTCGCCAGGCGCTCGCGCGCGTCGGCGTTGTCGGGCTCGCGGTCGAGCGTGAAGCGCAGGTTGTTCTCGAGGTAGTCGTGGCCCGGGTAGACCTGGGTGTCATCCGGCAGGGTTTCAAGCTGCTCGACGAAGGTCGTGTACAGGTCCTGCGCATTGCCGCCGTTGTGGCAGTTGCCGGCGCCGGCGTTGAACAGCGTGTCGCCCGAGAACAGCGCCGGCTGCTCGGTGTGCGAGCGCAGGCAGATGTGGCACATCGTGTGGCCCGGTGTGTCCAGGCACTCGAGCTCGACCGTGCGGCCGACCTTGATCACGTCGCCCGCCTTCACGCCGCGGTCGACGCCCGGAATCGCGCTGCCGCTGCGGTGGTGTGCGATCAGCCTGGCGCCGGTGGCGGCGATCACGGCCGCGTTGCCGCCGGTGTGGTCGTGGTGCTCGTGCGTGTTGAGCACCTGCGTGATCTGCCAGCCGCGCACCTTGGCGGCGTTCAGGCACTTGCCGTGGTCGAGCGGGTCGATCGCCAGCGCCTCGCCGGTCTCGGGGCACGCGATGAGGTAGTTGTAGTTGCGATAGGCGTTGCCGGTCCAGATGCGCTCGACGATCATCACGTTCTCCTGCAGATCAAAGCAGCATTCTAGGAAGCGTGGCGCCCGGGCCGATCCGGGCACCAGCGGCCGGCGCTGCGGGTATCGTCGGCGCCACCCGACGGGCACGTACCGAGAACCGACCCCCATGATCGAACACGAGCTCGACATCCCGACCCCGGACGGCACGATGAACACCTTCGTCGTGCACCCGGAAGAGGGCGGCCCGGCGCCGGTCGTGCTGTTCCTGATGGACGCGCCGGGCAAGCGCGAGGAATTGCACGACATGGCGCGGCGCATCGCCGCGGTCGGCTACTTCGTCGTGCTGCCGAACCTGTACTACCGGCGTGCGCGTCACTTCGCGCTGACGGAGCGCACCGCGCCGGCGATGGCGGAGATGTTCGCGCTGATGGCATCGCTGAACGCCACCACGACGGCGTGCGACGTGCAGGCCCTGCTGCAGTTCGTCGATGCCCGCGCCGAGGCGGATGCCTCGCGCATCGGCGCGGTCGGCTACTGCATGAGCGGCCC
>JBDTUO010000660.1:0-1616 GCA_040007675.1 Rubrivivax sp. | reverse complement strand
CCCGGCAGGTCCTTGACCCGGCCGCCGCGCACCAGCACGACACTGTGTTCCTGCAGGTTGTGCCCTTCGCCACCGATGTACGAAATGATCTCGAAGCCATTCGTGAGGCGGACCTTGGCCACCTTGCGCAACGCGGAGTTCGGCTTTTTCGGCGTCGTGGTGTAGACGCGTGTGCAGACGCCGCGCCGTTGCGGGCTGTTCTGCATCGCGGGCGACTTGGACTTGATCGTCTCGACCTGGCGGCCATGGCGCACGAGCTGATTGATGGTGGGCATGGGGTAATCTATTCCCGTTGATCGTCGTCTGGGGCTGTCTGGGGCTTGCGCGAACCGGATCGGGCCCGATTCGTGGCCGGCCGGACCCAGACACCGCTGTCGGTCGCGCCGGCCACGGATACCGCGCCGCCCGTGCGCTCACGCACTGCCACGCGGCCACACGGCACTGTTCGCCGAAAAGCCTTCTAGTATAGCGCAACCGGGGCGTCCGACAAGGACGGCGCCGCGGACCCGCCGCAAGCTGCGCTGTCGGCTCAGCCGGTCGGGCGCCCCTTGACGGCGCGCAGCGCGCGCAGGCCGGCGCGCAACATGCGCCAACCCCACCAGGCACGCGCCGCCCAACGGCCGCGATTTCCCCAGCGGGCCGACGGCGCGGCAAACCTGCAGACTCCTCGAACGTGGGCGAGCGTCGCCGGTCGCCCGGGGACCGCCGCGCGCCGGCGCCGACGCGTTCCCAGCAGCGCGAACACTGCGAAGGCAGCCGCGGGCCACAGCGAACGACGCGACAGCCAGGCCACGCCGCGACGTACACGATCGATCCCAGCCAGCGGTGTCTGCAGCACCTTGACGTGCCGTCCGAAGTCGCTGCGCAGCGCTGCCGCCCGGGCCTGTAGCGCGGCGGAACGCGCCTGCAAATCGCCGTCGCGCGACGTTCTGCTCACCGGGCCACGCCCTCGCGGCGTCGGCCACGGAGCCCACCAACTCGCGGCGGCGCACTCATCGTTCGACGGAACGCAGCGCCGCCAGGTCACGCTCGAGTTCAGCCCGGGTCGCCTCGAAGGCACCGCCGGCCTGCCGCAGCCGCGTGCGCGCGAACCACAACGCGCCCAGGCCGCCACCGAGGAAGCACAGGGTCATCAGCCCCGCGGCCAGCGCGCGATAGCCGGGATCGACGAGGAGCAGGACCCATCCACACAGCAACACCGATCCGATGCCGACTGCGGCCAGGCCGATCAAGGCCAACACCAGCGCGTCGAACAGCCGAACGGCGCTGACCTGGACGTCGTTCGTCAGCAGCGCCAGCCGGTTGTGGATGACGCCGACCGACGTGGCCAGCAGCCGCCCGAGACTGTCGAACAAGCCGACCCGAGGTGGCTGCGGAGGCGCCGAACTCATCGCGACCGGGCGTGCTTCACCCCACCGGATCAGCGGCGACCGATCAACAGGCCGATCACCATGCCGGCGGCGGCGGCGGCGCCGATCGCATGCCAGGGACGGTCGTGCACGTAATGGTCCGCCGCGGCTCCGGTGGCCTTGGCGCGGTCCATCGCCGTCGACTGGACTTCGGCGAGCCGCGCTCTTGCCTGCTGCAGTCGGGCAGCCACGCGCTCGCGCACGCGG
>JBDTUO010000659.1:0-1618 GCA_040007675.1 Rubrivivax sp. | reverse complement strand
GGACGAGTTGCCGGCCGAACTGTCCGCGGACGAACTCGGCGCGGACGACGCCGAGGGCGTCGACGCCGACACCGCCGCCGCATCGACGCCGGCGCCGGCCGCGTCGGCTGCCGCCGGCGTCGACGACGACGTCTTCCACAGCGCGGCCTACAACGCCACCCAGCCGCCGTGGTCGGCCGCACACGCGTACGTCAACCTCTACGGTCCGAAGGCGGCCGAAAAGGCGATCGTCGCGACGGTCGTCGGCAACGTGCGCGTCACCGAGGTCGGGCGCGACTACGACACCCACCACGTGGTGCTCGATTTCGGCACGATGCCGTTCCCGGTGCTCGAAGGGCAGTCGATCGGCGTCCTGCCGCCCGGCAGCGATGCCGCTGGCCGACCGCACCATGCGCGCCAGTACAGCGTCGCCAGCCCGCGCAACGGCGAGCGGCCGGGCTACAACAACGTGTCGCTGACGATCAAGCGCGTGCTCGAGGACCACCAGGGCCGACCGGTGCGCGGCGTCGCCAGCAACTACCTGTGCGACCTGCAGATCGGCGACAAGGTGCCGGTGATCGGGCCGTTCGGCACCAGTTTCCTGATGCCCAACCACCCGAAGAGCCACATCGTCATGATCTGCACCGGCACCGGCAGTGCGCCGATGCGAGCGATGACCGAGTGGCGGCGCCGGCTGCGCAAGACCGGCAAGTTCGAGGGCGGCAAGCTGATGCTGTTCTTCGGCGCGCGCACGCCCGAGGAGCTGCCGTACTTCGGCCCGCTGCAGGGGCTGCCAAAGGACTTCATCGACATCAACTTCGCGTACAGCCGCACGTCGGGCCAGCCCAAGCGCTACGTGCAGGACCTGATGCGAGAGCGGGCCGCCGACCTGGCGCGCCTGCTGCCCGACCCGAACACGCACTTCTACGTCTGCGGCCTCAAGAGCATGGAGGAAGGCGTCGTGCTGGCACTGCACGACATCGCGCAGCAGGCGGGTCTGGCGTGGCACACGATCGGGCCGGACCTGAAACGCCAGGGGCGCCTGCACCTCGAGACCTATTGAGCGGGGTTCGGCGCCGGCGGGCGGTGCCGGCGTTCTGCCGAGCGGCCCACGGGCAGACAAGGCGAGCGCACCGGACAGGCGTTACCCTCGGGGCCTCGGCATGCGCCCGTCCGGACCCATGCTGCCCACCTCAACTATCCGAAATGGAGATCCGCATGAATCCCAGAGTCCTGCTGGCCGGCGCTGCCGCCACGGTGCTGCTCGCCGCTTGCGCGAGCACGCCGATGAACGACATGAGCTTCTTCGTCACCAGCAGCAACCCGGGTCGCGGTGGCGACCTCGGCGGGCTCGCCGGTGCCGACGCGCAGTGCCAGAAGCTCGCGGCCGCGGCCGGCGCGGGCCGCCACACCTGGCGCGCCTACCTCAGCACGCAGCCGGTCGGCGGCCCGGGCGGCAACGCGCGTGACCGCATCGGCAAGGGCCCGTGGAAGAACGCCAAGGGTGAAGTGGTCGCGACCAGCGTCGCCGACCTGCACAGTGCCGCCAACCGGATCAGCAAACAGACCGCGCTCGACGAGCGTGGGCAAGTGATCAACGGCCGCGGCGACACGCCGAACCAGCACGACATCCTGACCG
>JBDTUO010000658.1:0-1625 GCA_040007675.1 Rubrivivax sp. | reverse complement strand
CTCATTGGACTACCTTCAGGCTGCGCCTTCCGGTATTCGCCCTTGGGGCGGCCCGGCGGGCTCATGCGGTTTCCCAAGTGAAGGCGGTCGCGGCGCTGAACGGATGCATCTGCTTCCAGTGGCGCGCGATGTCGATGCGGCGGGTCACCCAGACCCGGTCGTGTTTTGCCACGTGGTCCAGAAAACGCTGCAGCGCGCGAAACCGCGCCGGTCGGCCGAGCAATCGGCAGTGCATGCCGACGCTCATCATGCTGGGCCGCTCGTCGCCCTCGGCGTAGTGCACGTCGAAGGCGTCGCGCAGGTACTCGAAGAATTCATCGCCGTGGCTGAAACCCTGCGGCAGGCCGAAGCGCATGTCGTTGCAGTCCAGCGTGTAGGGCACGACGAGGTGGGGCGCCAGCGTACTGTCGCTTTTGCGAACCTGCAGCCAGAACGGCAGGTCGTCGCCGTAATAGTCGCTGTCGTATTCGAACCCGCCATGCTCGACGACCAGGCGGCGCGTGTTCGGGCTGTCGCGCCCGGTGTACCAGCCCAGCGCCTTCTGGCCGGTCGTCTGTTCCACCGCTGCCATGGCCAGCCGCAGGTGTTCGCGCTCAGTCTCGGCGTCGACCTCCTGGTAGCCGATCCAGCGCCAGCCGTGGCAGGCGACCTCGTGGCCGAGTTCGACGAATGCACTGGCGACTTCCGGGCACCGCTGCAGCGCCATGCCGACGCCGAACACCGTCAGCGGCAGACTGCGCCGCTCGAACTCTCGCAGGATGCGCCAGACGCCGACCCGAGCGCCGTACTCGTAGACGCTCTCCATGCTGAGGTGGCGCGCCGCAAAGGCCGGCGGACTTGCCATCTCGGAGAGGAACACCTCGCTTCCGGCGTCGCCGTGCAGCACCGAGTTCTCGCTGCCTTCCTCGAAGTTCAGCACGAACTGCAGCGCCACCCGGGCCCGGCCCGGCCACGCCGCCTGGGGCGGATGGCGACCGTGGCCTTCGAGGTTGCGCGGGTAGTCTGGGGTCGATCGGATCTTCATAGGAACCTCAGCGTGGCCGCAGAACGGCCTCGAGCTCGGTGCTGGCGGGATCGGTGCGCAGGTTGCGCTCGACACTCACGATATGGTCTTCCATCAGGCGCACCGCGGCGCGCGCGTCGCGCCTCTCGATGGCATCGACCACCCGTTCGTGTTCGGATTGCGATGCATCGGCCGAATGCGCCGACTGGTACATCAGCGAGATGAGCTGCGAGCGGCTGAGCAGGTCGCCCAGCATCTCGGCCAGCACCTCGTTGCCGAGCAGGCGGGCCAGCACGACATGGAACTCGGCCAGCAGGCGCGTGCGTCCGGCCACATCGCTGCGCGCCACCGCCTGCCGCTCCTCGCGCAGATGGGCGCGCAGCAGCGCGACCTGGCCATCGGTAATGCGTACGCAGAGCCGCCGCACCATCGCCGCTTCGATCATGGTTCGCAGCTCGAAGACCTGACGCGCTTCCTCGATGCTCGGCATCGCGACAAAGGCGCCGCGCGCCGGCTCCAGCGTGACGAGCCGGTCGCGGCTGAGCTGGTTCAGCGCCTGGCGGACGATGGTGCGCGAGACCTTGAAGATCCCGGCGATCTTCTGCTCGGCCAGCTTGGTGCC
>JBDTUO010000657.1:0-1626 GCA_040007675.1 Rubrivivax sp. | reverse complement strand
CAGCGCCGGCAGGTCGGTGTCCCATTCGACCAGTGTCGGCACCGGGCCGCAGCGCCGCAGCGCGTGCGCGTAGACCGGCCACACCGGCGCATGCACCCGGCTGCCGTGGTCGTCGATCACGAGGCCCGGCTGCTCGCTGTAGCCGGCGAGGTGGATCTCGCCGACGTGCGCCGGGTCCAGCTCATCGATCCAGGCGCAGGCCGCGGCGACCGGGTCGGGCGCCCCGGCGTTCAGCGCGTTGACGACGAGGTTGTTGACGTCCAGCAGCACGCGGCAACCGGTGCGCCGCGCGAGGGCGTCGAAGAAGGCCGGCTCCGACATCGCGTCGTCGGCCCAGACCAGGTAGGACGAGAGGTTCTCGACCAGCAGCGGCCGGCGCAGGCGCTCCTGCACCTGCTGCACGTGCGTGGCCATCAGGTCCAGCGCCGCCGGCGTGAACGCGATCGGCAGCAGGTCGGCCGCATGCACGACACCCGCCTGTCCCGCGGCTGCCACGCGGGCGAAACACGCGTGGTCGCTGACCCGCACCGGGTCGATCCGCTCGACGAGGCGGGCGAGGCGCTCGAGGTGCCACGTGTCGAGCCCCGCCGCCGAGCCGAGTGCCAGGCCGACGCCGTGCAGGCTGACCGCGGTCTGCGCGCGCACCGCGTGCAGCACCTGCAGCGCGGCGCCACCGTCGGCGAAGAAGTTCTCCGAATGCACCTCGACGAACGGCAGCCGCAATGTGCCGTCGTCGAGGCCCGCGCCCACCGCGGCGTAGTGCGGCTGGCGCAGCCCGATGCCGGCGACCGTGAGCGCCGTCATCACGTGGGGTCCGCTGGAGCGCCCGGTGCCGGCATCGGAATCTTCAAAGCCAGTCAGTCATGCAGAGAGCCGACGCCGGCTCACTTCTTCATGCCGACCTTCATCTTCGCTTCTTCGGCGGTCATGCCCTTCATGTCCTTGCACGTGCCCTTGGCGACGTACTTCCAGTCGCCCGGATCCATGTCGACCTTGGTCTCGCCAGCGCAGGAATGGGTGCCCGCCAGGTTCGCACAGTCGTTGGCACCCGCCTTGGCGATGCCATAGCACTTGTCCTTTTCCTGCGCGGCGACCGGACCGACGAGGCCGAGCGCCAGCACCGAAGCGACGGCGGACGACAGGACGAGACGTTTGTTCATCACGGACTCCTTCAGAAGTGACAGTGGTTGGGGTTGCTGCGGTGCGTGAAATGCACAGGCGCGCACAAGCGGCAGCCCGTCTGTCGCGCCCGCGGGACGGACCTTACAGCGGCGGTGTGCCGTAGCCGCCGCCGCCCGGCGTCTCGATCACGAACACGTCGCCGGCCTCCATCTCGACCGATCCGATGTGCGACAGCGGCTCGACCCGGCCGTCGGCGCGTTCGACCCGGTTCACGCCGACCGCCCCCGGCAACCCGCCCGCCAGGCCGAACGCCGGCACGCGGCGGCCGTTGCTGAGGATGGACGCCGTCATCGGCTGCAGGAAACGTACCCGGCGCACGCCGCCGTCCCCGCCCGGCCAGCGGCCGGCACCGCCCGAGCCGGCGCGGATCGCGTAGCCGTCCAGGCGCACCGGGTAGCGGAACTCGAGCACCTCGGGGTCGGTCAGGCGCGAGTTGGTCATGTG
>JBDTUO010000656.1:0-1638 GCA_040007675.1 Rubrivivax sp. | reverse complement strand
TGTGGGCCGACCGCAACCAGGTCGAGATCGTCAGCCAGGAAGGCGGCGACCCGGCCGCGGTGACCTACGACGCCGTGGTCGCCGGCCGCGCGCGTGGCTGCGACGTCGTCATCGCCGACACCGCGGGCCGGCTGCCGACGCAGCTGCACCTGATGGACGAGCTGAAGAAGATCCGCCGCGTGATCGCGAAGGCGCAGCCAGGGGCGCCGCACGAGGTGCTGCTCGTCATCGACGGCAATACCGGGCAGAACGCGCTGACGCAGGTGCAGGCCTTCGATGCCGCGATCGGCCTCACCGGCCTCGTCGTCACCAAGCTCGACGGCACCGCCAAGGGTGGCGTGCTGGCCGCGATCGCCGACTGGGGGCGCCAGACCGGGAGGGTGGTGCCGGTGTACTTCGTCGGCGTCGGCGAGACGCTGGCCGACCTGCAGACCTTCGATGCGCGCGAATTTGCGCTGGCGCTGCTGGACTGAAACGGCAACCGGCCGCCGCCGGATGCCGGCGGCGACCGAGGCAACCTGGGCCGTTGGCCGTGCGCCTCGAGGTCAGCGACGCGCGCCGTTCGGCGACGCTTCCATGTCGTCGAAGAAGGCCGAAGGCACCGGCTCCATCGTGTGGTCGAGCGCGTCGCCCTCCGCCAGCAGCTCCTCGATCTCGGCCACCGGGATGAGCGGCATCGGGTTCGCGGGCGTCGACTTCGATTCGGACGGCGCAGACCGCGTTGCCGCCGCCGGCGCGGCACCTTCGCCCAGAGAGGCGCCAAGCACGGTACGCACCTCGGTGATGGACGGCAGGTCGCCCTCGTACCAGACGTGCACCCGGATGCCGGCGGCCCGCAGCACACGGGCCAGCCGCTCGTGGCGGCGCTTGCTGCGCTCGGTCTCGCTGCGCGAACGGATGTCGACCACCGCCATCACGCGCGAGCCGGAATCGCACAGCACGAGGTCGCCGCTGAGCTGGCCGACGCGCTGCATCCAGTCGGTATAGGAGTTGCGGGTCGGCACTCGCACGAAACGCGACAGCGGAACCTGCGCCAACACCATGAAGCCGGGCAGCGCGCGCCGCAGCAGTTCGTAGGCCTGGCGCTCGCTGACCGTCAGCACACGCGCCGCCTCGGGCGGCCACGCGGCGACGGTGTCGAGCGCTTCCTGGCGCTGGGGGCGGCTGTTGCCGCTCGGCTTGCGCGGCGACGCGCGGCGCCGGCGCACCAGCCACAGGCTCAGCAGCAACAGAGCGGCGGCGCCGATGGCGGCAATGGCGACGGGGTCGAGGAAGTCCATGGGGCCGGCAGGGGAGGTTCTTGAGAACCCAAATTACGGCAACTGGGCGGCAGGGTGAACCGGGGTTGCCACGTCAAGCGTATCAATTCGTATCCGCCCGGCGGCGCAGCGCGCGCCGCCGCGGCATATGTCACGCGGCCGCAGCGGCGCGCGGGCCTTGCGGTTCAGCCCGACGGTCAGGCCGCGCACAGCGCCTGGCCGGGCCGCCGATGGCCGCACTCTGTGTCGCACTCTGTCGCAACTGGAGGCGGCCTGCGCCTCAGCGCCTCAGCGCCTCAGCGCCTCAGCGCGGCAGCCCCGGCATGCCGCCGCCCATGCGCTTCATCATCTTCATCAGGCCGCCGCCCTTCATCTTCTT
>JBDTUO010000655.1:0-1658 GCA_040007675.1 Rubrivivax sp. | reverse complement strand
CGCGTCAACTATGGCGCCGGCAGCATCACCGCCAACTACGACGGCGCGCACAAGCACCGCACCGTGATCGGCGCCGACGTGCACATCGGAAGCAACTGCGTGCTGGTGGCGCCGCTCACGCTCGGCGACGGCGCGACGATCGGCGGTGGCTCGACGATCACGCAGGATGTGCCGGCCGGCCGGCTCGCGGTGGCACGCGGGCGCCAGGCGCTGATCGAGAACTGGAGCCGGCCGGTCAAGGCGCCGAAGGCGCCGCGCTGACAGCGCCGTCAGCGCCGTCCCCGCGCGCGCTGGCGTCCGCGGTGGCAGCCGCCAGGCACAGGTCCTGCCACGTGCGCGCCTTGTCGTGCGGGCTGCGCAGCAGGTAGGCCGGGTGGTAGGTGACGACCAGCGGCACGCCCTGGTAGGTGTGCACGCGGCCGCGCAGCTTGCCGATCGCCTCGTTCGAACGCAGCAGGGCCTGCACCGCGAAGCGCCCCATCGCCAGCACGATGCGCGGCTGCACCAGCGCCAGCTGGCGCTGCAGGAAGGGCTCGCACGCGGCCAGCTCTTCGGGCGCCGGGTTGCGGTTGCCCGGCGGCCGGCACTTCAGCGTGTTGGCGATGTAGACCTGCTGCGACGGCTCGGCGTCGGCCGCGCGCGTGAGCCCGAGAGCAGCGAGCATGCGGTCGAGCAGCTGCCCTGCCGGGCCGACGAAGGGTTCGCCCTGGCGGTCCTCCTGCTCCCCCGGCGCCTCGCCGACGACCATCCAGCGGGCGTGGCTGCCGCCGACGCCGAACACCGTCTGCCGCCGCTGCCGGCACAGCCCGCAGGCGACGCAGGCGGCGACGGTCTCGCGCAGCGGGGCCCAGTCGAGCGTGGCGATCGTTGCGGCACGGGCATCCCTGGGCAACTCAGGCGCCAGCTCCGCCGGCAACTCCTGCCGCAGCGCCGTCGACCGCGCGGCTGCGGCAGGCTCGGGCTCGGGTGCGGGCTGCACTGGTGCCGGCGCCGCGGCCACGTCCGAGCGCGCAATCGTCGCTCGGGCCTCGGGGGCGGTCGCCGGCGGCGCCCATACGCGGTGCCCCAGCGCGCGCAGCAGGGCCTGCTGGCGCTCAGTCCAGGGCACCGTCGGCCCGTCCTGCACTCGGCAGCATCAGCCGCATCACGACCGCGTCTTCGCGCTCGCCGTGCGGGGCGGGGTAATAGGCCCGCCGCAGGCCGACCTCGTCGAAGCCGCGCCAGCCGTACAGCCGGCGCGCCCGCGTGTTCGAGACCCGGACTTCGAGCCACAGCGTCACCAGCGATCGTTCGCGGCACTCCGCCTGCAGGCGATCGAGCAGGGCCCGCGCCCGGCCACGGCCCTGCAGCGCGGGCGCCACCGTCAGGTTGAGCAGGTGCATCTCGTCGACCACCGGCAGCGCCACGGCGTACGCCGCCAGCCGGCCTTCGGTGTCGAAGTGCAGCTCCGACCAGTGGCCCGCCGCGACCGAGTCGACGAAGTTGCCGTGCGTCCACGGGAAGGCATAGGCCGCCTGCTCGATCGCCAGCACGGCATCGATGTCGCCCACCGCCATCCGCCGCGGCAGCGCCGCCGGTCGCAGCACGGCGCTCACTGTGGACCACCTTCAGGCTGCGCCTTCCGGTATTCGCCCTTGGGGCGGCCCGGCGGGCTCATG
>JBDTUO010000654.1:0-1664 GCA_040007675.1 Rubrivivax sp. | reverse complement strand
GGCCGACCGGCCGGTGGCGCAGGTTCGAGTCGCGCGCCTTCTTGACCGCGTAGTAGTTGATGTCGATCACGTTGTCGAGCATGCGCATCGCGGTGGCGACGGTGCGCTTGAGCTTGCGCTGGTCGATCGCGCCGTCCTTCAGGTGCTGGACCAGATTGACGCTGCCGAGGTTGCACACGGCGATCTCGGTCTCCGACGTGTTCAGCGTGATCTCGGTGCACAGGTTCGACGAGTGCACCACGCCGATGTGCTGCTGCGGGCTGCGCACGTTGCAGGCGTCCTTGAAGGTGATCCAGGGATGCCCCGTCTCGAACAGCATCGACAGCATCTTGCGCCACAGGTCACGCGCCGGCATGCGCTTGTACAGCTTGATCTCGCCGCGGTCGGCCTTGGCTTCGTAGGCCGCGTACGCGATCTCGAAGTCGCGACCGAACCTGTCGTGCAGGTCGGGGCAAGTGCTCGGGCTGAACAGGGTCCAGTCGCCGCCGTCCAGGACCCGCTTCATGAACAGGTCCGGAATCCAGTTGGCGGTGTTCATGTCGTGCGTGCGCCGTCGGTCGTCGCCGGTGTTCTTGCGCAACTCCAGGAACTCCTCGATGTCGAGGTGCCAGGTTTCCAGGTAGGCGCAGACCGCGCCCTTGCGCTTGCCACCCTGGTTGACCGCGACCGCGGTGTCGTTGACGACCTTCAGGAACGGCACGACGCCCTGGCTCTTGCCGTTGGTGCCCTTGATGTAGGAGCCGAGCGCACGCACGTTGGTCCAGTCGTTGCCCAGACCGCCGGCGAACTTGCTCAACAGCGCGTTTTCCTTCAGCGCCTCGTAGATGCCGTCCAGGTCGTCGGAGACCGTCGTCAGGTAGCAACTCGACAACTGCGAGCGGCGGGTGCCGCTGTTGAACAGCGTCGGCGTGCTCGACATGAAATCGAAGCTCGACAGCACATCGTAGAACTCGATCGCGCGCGCCTCGCGGTCGATCTCGCCCAGCGCCAGCCCCATCGCCACGCGCATGAAGAACGCCTGCGGCAGCTCGATGCGCTGCTCGTCGATGTGCAGGAAGTAGCGGTCGTACAAGGTCTGCAGACCCAGGTAGTCGAACTGCAGGTCACGCTCAGGCTTCAGCGCCGCCCCCAGCCGGACGAGGTCGTACTGCCGCAGCTTGTCGTCGAGCAGCTCGGCGTCGACGCCCTTGCGGATGAAGGCCGGGAAGTAGTCGGCATAGCGCTGCGCCATCTGCGCCTGCACGACCTCCTCGCCGAGGATCTCGCGGCGGATCGTGTGCAGCAGCAGGCGCGCGGCGGCACGGGTGTAAGAGGGGTCCTTCTCGATCAACGTGCGCGCGGCCAGGATCGAGGCCTTGTGCACTTCCTCGATCGGCACGCCGTCGTACAGGTTGCGGCGCGTCTCGGACAGGATGGGCTCGGCACTGACGCCGTCGCCGAGGCCGGCGCAGGCCGACTCCATCAGTGCGCGCAGCGCCGCCAGATCGAGCGGCACGCGCTGCCCACCGTCGACGACGTGCAGGTCGGGCGCGGCCGGCGTCGCCGGCATGCCCTGGCGTGCGCGTTCCTGCGCACGACGCTCGCGGTACAGCACGTACGCCCGGGCGACCTCGTGGTGGCCGCCGCGCATCAGGCCGAGCTCGACCTGATCCTGCACGTCCTCG
>JBDTUO010000653.1:0-1665 GCA_040007675.1 Rubrivivax sp. | reverse complement strand
GTGGTGGCGGCGCTCGCGGCGCGCGGGCTGCGCCTGCTGTTCGTCGAGGGCGGCGGCGTCACCGTCTCGGCCTTCCTGGCCGCCGGCGTGCTGGACCGGCTGCACCTGACGATCGCGCCGGTGCTGATCGGCGACGGCCGGCGCGGGCTGCAGGGGCCGCGCCGGCGGGCGATGGCGGACTGCCTGCGGCCGCCGGCGCGGGTGCTCGCGCTCGGCGACGACCGGCTGTGGGACCTGGACCTGCGCGCGCGCTGACCGCCCGCGGCGGGTTCGTTCACACCTTCTCAGCCAGGCGGCAGCGCCAGCAACTCGACGTGGCCGACCCGCAACGTGGTCGCCGCCACCCCCGCCAGCCGGCGCTGCCGCCACGCCCGCACCACCGCGGCCGACGACGGCTGCTGTTCGATCGCCGCCGCCGCGATGCCGTCGATCAGTTCGACCAGCAGCGCGCCGCCCGCGGCGCCGTCGCCGCCGTCGACGTGCCAGTCGCTGCGCGCCCGGTGTACGCGGTAGCCCGCCGCCCGCAGCGCATGTGCCAGTGCCGCGGCCGCGGTGGCGCCGAGCGCCGGGCCGAAGCCCTTGTCGCGCCGCTGGTGCGCCGCGAACAACGCTGCGACCAGCGCGTCGGCCGGGTCGCGCGGCCGCCAACGATCGTGGCCGTCGACGCTGAGCGCGAACAGCAGCGCGACGCGCGCCGCCGCCGCCGCGTGCACCAGCCGCGCCAGCCAGTCGGCGCCGACGAGGTCGAGCAGCGCCGACGCGGTGACGAGGTCGGCGGCGTGCCAGGGCAGCGCCTCCAGCGCGCCGGCCAGGTCGATCCGGCGCCGCACGACGGCGGCCTCGAAGGAGGGGCCCGCGACATGCAGCCGGCCGCCTGCACCCGGGCGCGCCCCTGGCAGCGTGGTCCAGCGCGCGAGCAGCGCCGGGTCGTGGTCGGCGACCAGCCACTGCTGGCGGCCGCCCAGGCGGGGCGCCAGCCAGCGCAGGTTGGCCCCGGTGCCGCAGGCGAGGTCGACGATGCGCCACGGGCGCTCGCCGGCGGCCGTCTCGCGTCGCTGGCGCCAGGCCGCGAGCCGCGACGCCGGCTGCAGCGAGCGCGCCGCGACATCCCGCGCGGCGGTGTCGAACGGCTCGCGCCGCGCCAGCCAGTCGGCGCCGAAGACGGCCGCCGCGGGCGGCTCGCGCTGCGTCGTTCGGAATTCGCCCCTGGGGCGGCGCGGCGGGTTCATCCGACGCCCTCGAGCACGGCCGCGAAGCGCGCCGACTGGGCGGCCCAGTCCGGCAGCCGGCGGCCGGCGGCGCGCGCACCGGCCGCGAGGCGCGCGCGCAGCGCCGGGTCGTCGATCAGCTGGCTCAGCGCGTCGCGCAGCGGTGCGACCGCGCCCGGCGCCACCTTCAGCGCGGCGTCGTCGGGCACGGTGTCGGCCAGTGCGCCGGCCGTCGTCGACACGATCGGCAGGCCATGCGCCAGCGCCTCGGCAGCGGCCATGCCGTAGCCCTCGTGCAGCGACGGCAACACGAACACGTCGGCCGTGGCCAGCCGAAGCGCCAGCGCGTCGGCGTCGAGTTCGCCGTGCCAGACGACGCGGCCGCGCAGCGGCGGCAGGCCGGCCACGGCGTGCAGCGCCGCCGCGGCAGCCGGGCCGCGCGCGCTGCTGCCCACCG
>JBDTUO010000652.1:0-1674 GCA_040007675.1 Rubrivivax sp. | reverse complement strand
CCGGTCTTGCGCCGGTGCATGTCGCGCAGCATGGGCTCGTCGAGCGGCTTGCCGATGCTGGCGAGGTCGATCGCCTGGCCCCCGGCCATGCCGGCGTGACCGGCGGCGCGCGCCAGCAGCGCACACAGCCGCGCCTGCAGCGCCAGCGGCACGTGATCCGCCGCGGGCGACGGCGACGGCGTCAGCACCTCGAACGCAAGCGCCTGCATGGCGTCGCCGGCCAGCATCGCTCGCGCCTCGCCATAGCGCACATGCACCGTCGGCTTGCCGCGCCGCAGCACGTCGTTGTCCATGCACGGCATGTCGTCGTGCACCAGCGAATAGGCGTGGATCAACTCCACCGCGACGGCCGCGCGAAGCGCCGCGTCGGCATGGCCGTTCACGGCTTCGCACGCAGCCAGCACGAGCAGCGGCCGCAGCCGCTTGCCACCGTCGAGCACACCGTAGCGCATCGCCTCGCCCAGAGCGGCGGGCGCGGCTGCCGGAAGCCAGTCTTCGAGCGCCTGTTCGACGCGTTCCAGCGCCAGGCCGGCCCAACGGTCGAACGACTGGTCGTTCACGTGTCGTTCCACGCGCGCAGCTGGCCGTCCTCCAGCACCCGAACCTGCTGCTCGACCGCCTCGAGCTTGCCGCGGCAGAACGTCAGCAGCGTGGCGCCGCGGCGATAGCTGTCGAGCAACTGGTCCAGCGGCAGACGGCCACCCTCCATGGCTTGCAGCAGCCGGTCCAGCTCGTCCAGCGCCAGCTCGTAGCTGGCAGGCTCGGTGGACCCAGGGGCGGCGGCAGGGGACTTGACCATTTCGGGAGATGAAATAAACGCGACATTCTAGTCGGCGCGCGCTGCTGTGCCCGCGCAAAACGCCCTGCGTTGGTGACCGCACGCATCCGGGGCGCATGGCCTGTCCGCGGCAGCAGCGCGCCACGCCGGGATAACCGGCCGCCGGCGCGGGGGCCGGGCGCTGGCTACAATCGGCGCCCCCTGATTTGCGGCCGGATCGCCAACGCCGACCGCTCGGGGGTCCATGCCTTCCCGCGGGGCCACCGGGAGGCGGGTTTTTGACACCTCTGAACTGGAGGATCCATTCGGATCATGTCGGACCTGAGCATCAGTCTCGAAGCTCTCGACCGCAGCCGCACGCAGCTGTCGGTTTCCGCCTATTTCGACGAGGCACTGTTCCGCGCGGAACGGCGGCTCATCTTCGAGCCGGGCCCGCGCTACGTGGGTCACGCGCTGTCGGTGCCCGAGGTCGGCGACTACCACGTGCTGGCGCACGAAGCCGACGGGCGTGCGCTGGTGCACAGCGCCAGCGGCGTCGAGCTGATCTCCAACGTCTGCCGTCATCGCCAGGCCGTGATGCTCGAGGGGCGCGGCCAGACCGGTGGCCAGGTCGTCTGCCCGCTGCACCGCTGGACCTATGGTCTCGACGGCAAGCTCCTGGGCGCACCTCACTTCGAGCGCGACCCCTGCCTGAACCTGCGGCGCTATCCGCTGCAGGCGTGGAACGGGCTGCTGTTCGAGGCCGGAGGCGCCGCGCTCGCGACCGACCTCGCGCGGCTCGGCCCGGCGACCGACCTGCGCTTCGACGGCTACGTCTTCGACCGCACGATCGTGCACGAGTGCGACTACAACTGGAAGACCTTCATCGAGGTCTACCTGGAGGACTACCACGTCGG
>JBDTUO010000651.1:0-1682 GCA_040007675.1 Rubrivivax sp. | reverse complement strand
GCACGGCATCAGCGTCAAGCCGCTGATGGATCTGTTCATGCGTCGCGCCGCAAGGTCTTGAGTCTCCGCCGGACCCGTGCCCGGGCGCCGGGGCGGGCCGGTCTCAGTTGCCAAGGGAGTGGACAGTCCTCCGATCGCGAAGGGGGGTAAGAGCCACAGACCAGACGGCCAGCGAATTTCAGCCATCGGCCATCAGCTGCTGGTGGCGACGGTCGGCTCTGCGGCCGCTTGCCGAGGTCACGCCGTCGCTCAAGGTGTACGCGAGCAGGCGCTGCTTCGCTTTGCGAAGTAGCGCCTGTCACATGTCGACCTGAATGCTAGAAGCGCGGCGACCGCTTCGACGGCACCGCGGTGTGGTCAACTGCGCCGCATGAGCTTGAAACCGGCACTCCCCGCACTGGCTGCAGCCGCACTGTTCGGCGTGAGCACACCATTAGCCAAGCTGCTAGGCGTGGAGATGCCAGAGGTGGTGCCGGAAATCTGAACACGGCGATAAGTGGAAACTCTGTCCCATGCGCGGGCCCGAGGACCGGGTCTGCAAGGAGAGCAGAGCATGAGCAGAAGACCCAGACGCAACCACTCGCCGATGTTCAAGGCCAAAGTGGCCCTGGACGCCATTCGTGGCGAGAAGACGCTTGCCGAGTTGGCCAAGCATCACGATGTGCACCCCAACCAGATCACCGATTGGAAGGCCCAGTTGATCGACCGCGCCGCCGGCGTGTTCGGTGCCGAGGCCGCGGGTGAGCCCAAGATCGATCTGAAGGAGCTGCACGCCAAGATCGGCCAGCTCACGCTGGAGAATGATTTTTTGGAAAGTGCGCTCGGCAAGGCGGGACTGCTGAGCGCAAGAAAGTGATCGATCGTACCCACGAACTACCGGTGCGCCGCCAGGCCCAACTGGTGGGCATCAGCCGCGGCACGGTGTACTACCTGGCCGAGCCGACCAGCGAGGCCGACTGTCGGCTGATGCGCCGCATCGACGAACTGCACCTGAAGCACCCGTTCGCGGGCAGCCGCATGTTGCGCGACATGCTCAACCGCGAGGGCTTCGAGGTCGGGCGCAAGCACGTGGCCACGCTGATGGCCAGGATGCGCATCGAGGCGCTGTACCGCAAGCCCAACACCAGCAAAAAGCACCCTGGCCACACCGTGCATCCGTACCTGCTGCGCGGGCTCACCATCGAGCGCGCCAACCACGTCTGGGCCACCGATATCACCTACATCCCGATGGCGCACGGATGGGTCTACCTGGTCGCGGTGGTGGATTGGGCGAGCCGGCGCGTGCTCGCGCACCGGGTGTCGATCAGCATGGACGTCTCGTTCTGCATCAAGGCCCTGGAAGAGGCCTTTGCACGCTACGGACAGCCCGAGATCTTCAACTCGGACCAGGGCAGCCAGTTCACCAGCACGGACTTCACCGACAAGCTCAAGGAGCGTGGCATCGCCATCAGCATGGACGGCCGCGGTAGTTGGCGGGACAACATTTTCGTGGAGCGGCTGTGGCGCTCGATCAAGTACGAAGAGGTGTACCTGCATGCCTACGACACGGTCAGCAAGGCACGCGCCGGCATCGCGCGCTACATCGACTTCTACAACACGGGAAGGCCCCATTCATCACTGGACAAGAAGACACCCGACGAGTTCTACTTCGCCTCGCTGCCGGCGATCAAAAAGGCAGCATG
>JBDTUO010000650.1:0-1685 GCA_040007675.1 Rubrivivax sp. | reverse complement strand
AGCCCCGCGAGGTCGAAGTACAGCAGCACCATCGTGCGGTCGTCAGGGTTGACGAGCTCGCGCGGCCGGGCGGCGAAGCGACCGCCGGCGACGCCAGGCGCTGGGCGCGTAGAGGTGTTCACCGCAGCCGCCGGGCCAGGGCCGGAGGCGCCCGCCGCACGAGCGTCCGTGCCCGCGTCGCAGGCCGCCATCGCCGCTGCGACGAGCATGGCGCCGCGCACGGCCCAGGTTGCCGTGCGCACGGCCGCCGGCCCCTTCGACAGGGCGTTCACAGCGTCGGCGCCTTCGTGTTCTTCGCGGCCTTCTCGACCTCGGTCGCACGGCGTTGCTGGTCCTGCTGGCCCAGCGCCTGCTCGGTCGCCGTGATCAGGCGGAAGCCGCCGGCCTGGTCGACCACACCGACCTGCAGCCGGTCCACCAGCGCCGCGTTGTCCCGCTGAGGGATCAGCATCGCCTGGACCACGATGCCGCAGTCCGGCGACAGGTTAACGCCACCGTCGGGGTCCGACGTGCCGTTGCAGCGGTGGTACAGCGGCGAGGTCTCGCTGATCCGCCGGCCGAGCGGGTCATAGGCCCAGCGCAGCAGCGCGAGCTGGCCGCTGGTGGCGCCCTGGTTCTGCGTCGGGGTGCCGTACTTCTTCAGCAGCGCCGCGGTCACGGTCTCGACCGTCGGTCGCTGGTCCGCCGCGAAGCGCTCCTCGCGCGCGACGCTCAAGACCGTTTCCTGGCCCGGTACGCCCATCGTGCCGACCGACCACTTGACCTGCCCCGGTTTCAGGTCCTCGCGCACGGCATTGCCGCCGCGCGCGATGGCGTCGTTCTGCATCTCCTGCATGATCTGCTTGCTCGTCTTGACCACGCGCGGCTCGGCGAACCGGGCACCGAAGCCCTGCCGCACGTCACGCGCGCCAGCCGCCTTGAGCGTGAATCCGCGCCCGCGGTCCACGCGCGACACCAGCAGCTCGTTCGTGCACAGCACGGCGTTCATCGCCTCGTCATGGCCCAGGCCCGGCCGCACGCCCTGCACGTCGTCCACCGGCGCCGCGGCCGCGCGCGCGGGCGTCGTCAGCTTGGGTGGACACGACAGACCGCCGCGCGCCTGGCGGGCCACCTCTTCCGCGCTCGCGGCGCCGCTGTCGGCCACGAGCCGGGCGGCCGGCGCGCGTGCCGCGGCAGCGGGCGCGACGGGAGGATCGGACTTGCCGCAGCCGGCAAGCGTCGTCAGCACGATGGCCGACGCGAGCGCGGTGTGCAGGGTCGACGCGAGAGGATGGGTCATGGCGAAGCTCCGGTGGTGCGAGGGCGACAGGGGCGTGCGGGTCGTAAGGCGCTGGCGGCGGAACAGGACCGGGTCTACCGCTTGAGTCCCTTGAACAGGTCGACGACCTTGTTGACCGTCTCGAGCGCATCCGGCGACACACCGGGCAAGGCGGCGGCCGCGCCGTCTGCAGCGCCGGCCGGGGAGCCTGCCCGCAGGTCGGAGAAGCTGAGCGCGTATTCGTGCAGCGTTCGCACCTGGTTCGCTCCGACCACCTGCAACTGCACGATCGTCAGGTCGTGCGTGAAGATCCGCCCCGGCTGGCTGCGTCGCACGTTGTACTGGAGCGTGGACTCGAACGCGGCCTCGCGTGATTCGCCCGCCGCGAGCCGGAACTGCGGGTCGGCCGCGCCCCCGCCGACGACGC
>JBDTUO010000649.1:0-1685 GCA_040007675.1 Rubrivivax sp. | reverse complement strand
TGTTCGCAGTCGAGGGTGTAGGTCATGGTAGGACTCCTGGCGGGTGACGGCAGTCTAAGCCTGCTGCGCTCGCGACGGGGCGTGCGCGGTGGCCCGGCCTGCGCGTCCGCGGCCACGCCTCCGAGCGCGACGCCGCGGTGGCGTGCCACCGTGCCACCGCGACCGACTTCGGTCAGGCAGCGGTACGCGTCTGCTCGCGCGCTGTCAGGCCGGTCACCGCCATCACCTGCCCCACCACCAGCGCCCGCACCCGGTGCTCGATGGTGCCGCCCAGGCCGGCGATCTGCGACATCACGCGGTCCAGCTCGCCGGGCTTGATGTGGGTGATCCAGACGTCGGTCGGCGTGCTCAGTTGTTGCAGCTCGCGCTGCAGGCGCGCCGGGCTCAGGTGCTGGCTGATCTCGGCCAGCGCTTCTTCCTCGTCGCCGAACGCGGTTTCGATGACGAGCGCGCGCACGTCGATCTGCGCCAGCCGCTGCCACAGCGCCGGGTTCGGGCCGGTGTCGCCGGTGAAGACCCAAGCGCCGCCGCCGGCCTGGCCGTGGCCCTGGTCGCCGTCGTGGGGGTCGCGGTTGCCGTCGTGGTCATCGTCGTCCGTGTCGAACGCCGCAAAACCACACGCCGGCACGGTGTGCACGGCCGGCAGCACCTCGATGCGGCGGCCCTTGCCCAGCGTCAGCACCTGGCCGATCTCGATCGGGTGCAGCGCCAGCACCGGGCGCTCGGCGCTCGGCAGGCGCGTGAAGTCGGGCCAGATGACGCCGTTGAAGATGTGGGCGCGCAGCGCGGCGAGCGTGGCGGGCAGCGCGTGCACCTGCACCGGCGGGCGGGCGCCGGCGGCGCGCCGGCGCGTGACGCTGTCGGCCAGCAGGCCGATCGCCAGCACGTGGTCCAGGTGTGAATGGGTGACGAAGATGTGGTCGATGCGCACCATCTCGTCGAGCGTCAGGTCGCCGACGCCGGTGCCGGCGTCGACGAGCACGTCGTCATCGAGCAGGAATGACGTGGTGCGGCAGCCGGCGGCGATGGAGCCGGCGCAGCCGAGGACGCGAATCTGGAGCATGGGCTCTGCGAGGCGGGCTGGGGAGGGGCCGGGCCATTGTGTGCGTCGACCCTGGCGCGGGCTAGGCGCCGCGGCGCAGGCGGCAGAGGGTGGCGTGACGGCTGTCACGCGGGCGGGCGGGAGCCTGTGGCGCCGCCTCGGAAGGCCCGGCGCGCCCGGCCGATCAGCCGATCAGCCGCTCAGCCCTCAGCCGCTCAGGGGTGCACGAACTGCATCTGCGTGCCCGCGAGCTCGATCACGTCGCCGTTGCGCAGCGGAATCGAGTCGGCCGTCAGCGGCACGCCGTTGACGCTGGGGCGCGTGGTGCCTTCGACGTGGGCGAAGGCGTAGCCGCCGGGGCGGCGCGTGATCGACGCCACCTGCACGCCGGGCTTGCCGACCGTGGTGACGACCTTGGTGAGCGCCACCTCGCGCCCGGCGGCGGCGCCGTTGAGCACCTTGATCGACGCCGGCTGCAGCGCCGACGCGCCTTGGCCCATGCCACCGCCGCTGCCACCGCCGCCACCCAGGCTGCCGAAACGGGAACTCGGCGGCATAGCGCGCGCGCCCGCACCGGCCAGCGCGGCGGCCGCGGCGCCGGGCCGCATGATCATGGTCTTCTCGTAGTCGGTGCCGTCGTCGA
>JBDTUO010000648.1:0-1690 GCA_040007675.1 Rubrivivax sp. | reverse complement strand
GTCGCTTTGCAGGACTGGCTGAAGACGCACAAGCCGGCCAAGTCAGCGCGGTAGCGTGCAGCCGAAGGGCGGGGCTGCGGGGTCTCGTTAAGGCTGAAGGAACTCTCGCCAGCCGTGCGCCTGCTGCGGCGCCTCGCACGCGAAACGCCCGGCGGCCGAGGCCGGCGTCGCACACGGCGCAAAGAACGCCTCCGCGCGCGCCGGCCCGAACTCGTGCAGCCGCGCCGCGACCCAGCGTGCCTCGTCGATGCGGCCGGCACGCGCCAGCGCCTCGGCCCAGGCCGTCATCAGCCGCGTGTCCAGCAGGTAGTGCGCCGGGCGACGGAACACCGCAAGGTCAGCGGGCGGCGCGAGGCCGCTGGTGGCGGCGGCGTAGTCCGCGTGGTGGCCGAACAGCACGCTGCGCTGCCCCTCGGCCACGCGCTGCGCCAGCGGCACCGCGGCGGCCTGGGCGTCGAAGATGCGCGCCACGCGCCAGTAGTCCCACACCGACCACGCCGCGCCGACGACGAGCAGCGCGCCGGCCCAGGCCGGCCAGGCGGCCGCCCGGGCGCGGGGCGCAGCCCGCGCAGCGGGATGCGGCGCGACCTCGCCCGGGAGGGTCGAGTCGACGAACGCCGCCTCCGCTCTCGCCTTGGCCAACAGCGCCGCGGAGCGCCCGCGAACCACCGCGTGCGACGGCGGCGGCCGCCAGCCGAGCGCCCAGCCCCAGGCCCACGCCGCCGGCAGCAGGAAGTAGGCGTACCACAGCGGGTACTCGAGCAGGCTGTGCAGCCCGATCATGACGACGAACATGCCGGCGCAGCGCGCGCCGACGTCACCGCGCCCGGCGCGCCAGGCCTGCCACAGCGCCACCAGCAGCAGCGCCGTCACCAGGCCGCCGAGCGGCAGCCCGAGCTCGACGATCAGCTGCAGCGGCAGGTTGTGCGTATGGTCGAAGAAGGCCGTCGGCCGGCCCGGAAACGCGGTCAGCGTCCACGCCAGGTTGAAGTCGCCGAAGCCGACGCCGGCCCACGGCTGCGCGCGGATCAGCGCCAGCGTGTCGGCCCAGATGCCGAAGCGTGAACTCGAGATGTCACCGCCGCCGCCGCCCGCGCCCGGCAACAGCCGGTCACCGCCGCCGAACACATGGTGGCCGCCGTTCGCCCACAGCAGCGCCATCGCGAGCCAGGCCAGCGCGTACAGCAGCGGCGCGGCCAGCAGCAGGCGGCGGCCGGTGCGCGTGAGCTGGCGGCCGCGGTCTGCCAGGCCCCAGCCCGCGAGCAGCAGCACGCTGACGAGCCCGGTGCGCGACGCCGTCAGCACCACCGCGAACACCAGCAGCGCCATCAGCGCGCCCGCCAGCCAGCCGGGCCGGCGGCCGAGGCGCTTCAGCTCGTGCAGCGCGATCACCGCGATCGTGCCCCACAGCAGCAGCGAACTCAGGTGGTTGGGCTGGCGCAGGTTGCCGACCGCGCGCCCGGGGTAGCTCGAGCGCGCGATCCAGCTGCCGTCGGCCAGCTCCGGCAGGAACACCTGGAACGCCGCGATCCACGCGTTGAGCAAGCCCGCGACCACCCAGCCGACGAAGAACGCCACCAGCAGCGGGTGGCCGAGCGGCGCCGATGGCATCGGCACCGCCCGCGCCTGCGCCGCCGCGGCGCGCGCCGACGCCGCGGCGGCCGCCAGCAACAGCACCGCCGCCGCGGCC
>JBDTUO010000647.1:0-1706 GCA_040007675.1 Rubrivivax sp. | reverse complement strand
ATCGTGCAGGCCAGCAGCCTCGGCGTCGAAGGCATGGTGCTGACCGACATGATCGCGCGCCATGCCCTGCCGGTCGCGGTGGCGACGCTGGACACCGGCATGCTGCACGCCCAGACGCTGGCGCTGATCCCGCAGATACGGCGGCGCTACGGTGTGGCGGTCGAGGTCTTCGGCCCACTCGCCGACCAGGTTCTGCACTTCGTTCGCCACCACGGCGAGCGTGCGATGTTCGACAGCGTCGAGCTGCGCAAGGCCTGCTGCGCGGTGCGCAAGCTCGAACCGATGCAGCGCCTGCTGGCCGACCGCAGCGCCTGGGTCACCGGGCTGCGGCGCGAGCAGTCGGAGGCGCGGCGCCACATCCCGTTCTACGAGCTCGAGGACGACGGTCGCGAGAAGTTCTATCCACTCGCCGACTGGAGCGAGGCCGACGTGTGGCAGTACGTCGCCCACCACGACGTGCCCTACAACGCGCTGCACGACGAGTGGTTCTCGAGCGTCGGCTGTGCGCCCTGCACGCGCGCCGTCTCGGCCGGCGAAGATGCGCGTGCCGGCCGCTGGTGGTGGGAGCACGGCACGCCCAAGGAATGTGGCCTGCACCTGCGGCCCGAGGTGGCGAGCGCATGACGCCGTCGGTGGGCACTGCGGTCGCTGCAGGCCGCGCGACGGACCGGAAGCGCTGATGGGACGCGTTGCCTTCGTCGGCGCCGGCCCCGGCGCCGCCGACCTGATCACGCTGCGCGGCGCTCGCCTGCTCGGCCAGGCCGAGATCGTGCTGTTCGACGCGCTGACGGACCCCGCGCTGCGCGAGTTCGCACCGCAGGCGCGCTGGATCGATGTCGGCAAACGGGGGTTTCGCGCGGCGACCGCCCAGGTGACGATCGACGCGCTGCTGGTCGCCCTGGCACAGCAGCACACGCTCGTGGTGCGGCTCAAGGGCGGCGACCCCGGCGTGTTCGGCCGCCTGGAGGAAGAGCTGCTCGCACTCGCCGCGCACGGCATCGAGGCCGAAGTCGTGCCGGGCATCACTGCCGCGCTCGCTGCGGCGGCGGCGACCCAGCGGCCGCTGACGCGGCGCGGCCATGGCCGCAGCGTGAGCCTCAGCACCGCGATGACGCACGACGGCGCGGTGCCGGCCGGCCGCCGGGCCGACACCGAGGTGCTCTACATGGCCGGCCGCCAGCTCGGCCGGCTCGGCCCGCGCCTGGTCGCGGCGGGCTGGCCCGCCGGCACACCGGTGTGGGTGGTCTCGCGGGCCGGCTGGCCTGATCAGCTCGCGAGCGAACACACGCCGGCCACGCTCGGCGCGGCGGCGCTGCTGCATGCCGGGCGGCCGACGATCGTCACCGTCGGTGCGGGTGCACAGGCGCTCGGCCCGCCGGTGCGGCGCGCGGCGCAGCCGTTGCCCGCGCGGCTGGAGCCGGCCCGCGGCCCGGCGAGCTGCCGGGCCGCATAAAATCAGGGGTTCTGCCGCGCCCGCCCGGTTGCCACCGAGCGGCGGCAGCGGCCCCGCCGTTCCTGTCTACCGAGCCTGCCGATGACCCACGTCGTTCTCGAATCCTGCATTCGCTGCAAGTACACCGACTGCGTGGACGTCTGCCCGGTCGACTGCTTCCGCGAAGGCCCGAACATGCTGACGATCGACCCCGACGAGTGCATCGACTGCGCGGTGTGCATCCCCGAGTGCCCGGTCAACGCGATCCTGCCCG
>JBDTUO010000646.1:0-1708 GCA_040007675.1 Rubrivivax sp. | reverse complement strand
GTTCGATCCCATCATCAAGCTCCCTGTTGCTGTCCCGTCGTTCACAGCTTTACCGAGCGTTGGCTCAAGACCTGCGCTACTGGACACATGAACAGCCACGCGTTTAAGGGGGTGGGCGAGATGGCGCCGATCGCCTGCAGCACTGCACGTCAGCTATGCCGCAGTAGACCGTTCGATTGGGTGGGCAAGCGTTGCGAACCTCGTGCCCGAGGCAGCCTACGAGCCGACGGCGTCGGTTACTCGTCCCTGTCACCTGAGGTGCTCGCATTGATCAGACGGTTCGCCGACTGAGCCTGCGGTGCGAAGACCGCCGCCAGCAGTCAGATGAACACCCCGGTTATCCCGGCTCGGTTCGCGCCCTGAACAGCTGCGCAGGACGGTTCGCGCCACCGCGAACCTCGCCGTCTATCGGCGCGACGAGATCAGCGGCGGCCACGCGGCGCCGGAACGAGGATTTGTCGAGCGCGGAGCCGAGGATCTGTTCGCACCACGCCTGCAACTCGCCGAGCGTGAACGATGGCGGCAGGCTCGCCCACGGCAGTTCCAGCCGGTCGATCTCCGCGCGCGCCGCCGAAACCGAGCGCGCGATCAGTTCGGCGTGGTCGAAGGCCAGCCGCTCGTCGCGCGTCGCCTCGTCGACCGGGCGCCAGGCCAGCGCCTCGACCCGCTTGCCGGCGACCGGCAGGAAAGTGTCCGGCGTCACCATCGCGCGATAGACCACCGACAGGGCCCAAGGGCTGCGGTCCAGGTCGCGGTCGCGCGATCCGACGGCTCCGACCTGACGCAGAACCGGCGGGTCGAAGTTCAGGCGCTCGGTTGCCACCCGGCGGGCGGCGGCGTCGAGCGTGGCGTCCACATCGATCCGCAGCACGCCGCCCGGCAGCGCCCAGCGCCCCTTGTACGGAGCACCCGCGCGACGCACCAGAACGACCTGCAGGCGCTCGTCCACCAGGCCGAGCAGCACCACCTCCAGCCGCGTGAACGGCATCGGGTGGTTCGACGATGTCTGCGGCTCCGTGGTCATCTGGTGAACGTCTCGTTTTATTAGTTGCATAGCGCCACGAAGTATCGCATAATCACTTCGTAGCACGTTGCTACTAACAGTGAGGCAAGAGGATTCGATGGAATACGACGTCATTGGCGACATCCACGGCCACGCCGACAAGCTGAAGGCCCTGCTGCGTCGGATGGGCTATGCCGAACGCCGGGGCCGCTGGCAGCCTCCTGCCGGTCACCAGACGATCTTCGTCGGCGACCTCATCGACCGCGGTCCGGAGCAAGCGGCGGTGGTCGCACTCGTGCGCGCGATGGTCGACGCCGGTGACGCGCATGCGGTGCTCGGCAACCACGAGCTCAACGCGCTCGGGTTCGCGCAGCCCGACCCCGATCGCCCCGGCGGCCAGTACCTGCGGCCGCACAGCGCGAAGAACGTCGAACAGCACGAGGCGTTTCTGCACCAGGTCGAGTTCGGCTCGGGGGAGCACCGGGCGATGCTCGACTGGTTCCGCACCCTGCCGCCCTCGCTCGAGCTCGACGGCATAAGGGTCGTGCACGCCTGGTGGCACCCGCCGTACGTCGACGCGATGGCGCGGCGCCTGAACGGCAAGCCGATCGACGACGCGTTTCTGGTGGACGCCTTTCGAAGCGGTTCCCACGAGTGGACGGCGATGGAAGGGCTGACCAAGGGCCTCGAACTGCGGTTGCCGGA
>JBDTUO010000645.1:0-1712 GCA_040007675.1 Rubrivivax sp. | reverse complement strand
GTCGATCGACTGCAGCAGCACCATGCGCATGAACGGCGTGAACTGCTCGGCGCCGACGAGTTCGACCTTGGCCTTGAACGCGACGTCGCCAGCCGCGACCACCCGCTCGACGATGTCGTCGTCGGTGATCGCGTCGCTGTCGTCGACGAGCGCCTTCAACGCGAGGTCGATGTGCCACTCATCGCGCAGCACCTGCTCCAGGCCCGGCAGGTCCCACTGTTCGTCGAGGCTCCCCACCGGCACATAGGTGCGCACGACGTCGGTCAGCGCGCTCCTGCGCAGGTTGGTGATCTGCTCGTCGAGCGTCGCCGCCTCCAGGATCTCGTTGCGCTGCTGGTAGATGACCTTGCGCTGGTCGTTGCTGACGTCGTCGTACTCGAGCAACTGCTTGCGGACGTCGAAGTTGCGCGCCTCGACCTTGCGCTGCGCGCTCTCGATGCTGCGGTTGACGATGCCGGCCTCGATCGCCTCGCCCTCCGGCATCTTCAGCCGGTCCATGATCGCGCGCACGCGGTCGCCCGCGAAGATGCGCATCAGCGGGTCGTCCAGACTCAGGTAGAAGCGGCTCGACCCCGGATCGCCCTGGCGGCCCGAGCGGCCCCGCAGCTGGTTGTCGATGCGCCGGCTCTCGTGGCGCTCGGTGGCGACGATGCGCAAGCCGCCGAGCGAGGTGACCTGATCGTGCAGGCCCTGCCACTCGTCGTGCAGCTGGCGCGCGCGGGCCTGCTTGTCCTCGTCCGGCAGCGCCGGGTCGGCCTCCAGGATCTGGACCTGCTTCTCGACGTTGCCACCGAGCACGATGTCGGTGCCGCGCCCGGCCATGTTGGTGGCGATCGTGATCATCTTCGGCCGCCCGGCCTGCGCGACGATCTCGGCTTCCTTGGCGTGCTGCTTGGCGTTGAGCACCTGGTGCGGCAGACCCGCCTTCGTCAGCAGTTCCGCCAGCAGCTCGGAGTTTTCGATCGAGGTCGTGCCGACGAGCACCGGCTGGCCGCGCTCGTAGCACTCGCGGATGTCGGCGGTGACGGCGTCGTAGCGTTCCTTGGCGGTCTTGTAGATCAGGTCGTTGTCGTCCGCGCGCACGGTCGGCCGGTTCGGCGGGATGACGACGGTCTCGAGGCCGTAGATCTCCTGGAACTCGTAGGCCTCGGTGTCGGCGGTGCCGGTCATGCCGGCGAGCTTGCCGTACATGCGGAAATAGTTCTGGAACGTGACCGACGCGAGGGTCTGGTTCTCGCTCTGGATCTGCACCCCCTCCTTGGCCTCCACCGCCTGGTGCAGGCCGTCGCTCCAGCGCCGGCCCGTCATCAGCCGGCCCGTGAACTCGTCGACGATGACGACCTCACCGTCCTGCACGACGTAGTGCTGGTCGCGGTGGTACAGGTGGTTGGCACGCAGCGCGGCATAGACGTGATGCATCAGCGCGATGTGCGCCGGGTCGTACAGGCTGGCGCCGTCCGGCAGCAGCCCGGCCTGGCCCAGCACCAGCTCGGCCTTCTCGTGCCCGGCTTCGGTCAGGAACACCTGGTGCGTCTTCTCGTCGACCGTGAAGTCGCCCGCCTCGATCACACCCTCGCCGGTGCGCGGGTCGGCCTCGCCGATCTGCTTGCTCAGCTGCGGCACGATGGTGTTGATGCGCACGTACAGCTCGGTGTGGTCCTCCGCCTGGCCGGAGATGATCAGCGGCGTGCGCGCCTCGTCGATCAGGATCG
>JBDTUO010000644.1:0-1713 GCA_040007675.1 Rubrivivax sp. | reverse complement strand
ATGTTGTGCACGATGGCGCTGACCATGGTCTCGATCATGTAGCCGGTCTTCGGTGCGCCAGTGGGCACCGGCGTAACCTCGACCGGCGGAATGGCCACGCACACGCCGGCGGAAAAGATGTTGCGGTATTTCTTGCTGCGCTGGAACTCGTCGATCAGCACGAAGCCGCGCGGATTGCACAGCCCTTCCACCGCGGCCACCGCGTCCGCGCCCTTGAACGCCGGCAGCATCATGCTGAACTTGAAGGGCAGTTCGTGCTCCCGCTTCACCGCGCCGGCATCGTCGAGCTCGGTGACGAACATCTTGCCGGCCTCGACCTTGGTGACCCTGGCGTTGGTGATCCACTTGATGTCGTTGTTGCGCAGCTCGCTTTCGAGGATCGACTTCGAATCGCCGACACCGGCCAGGCCCAGGTGGCCGATATACGGCTCGCTGGTCACGTAGGTCATCGGCACCTTGTGGCGCTGCTTGCGCCGGCGCAGGTCGGTGTTGAGGATGAACGCGAACTCGTAGGCGGGACCGAAACACGATGCACCCGGCATCGCCCCGACGATCACAGGGCCTGGGTCGATCAGGAACTTCTGGTAATGATCCCAGGTGCACTGCGCGTGATCGACGGTGCATACCGACTGCGTGTGGCCGTCGGGCCCCGAGCCGGTTACCTCGTCGAACGACAGCTTGGGTCCGGTGGTGATGACGAGGTAGTCGTAGGCGAGCGCACTGCCGTCCTGCAGCTGCAGTGAGTTTGCAGCCGCGTCGATCTTCGCTACCGGCTGAGCGACGAAGGCGATGCCTTTCTTCTCGAGACAGGGCCGGATCGGAAACGTGACCTCGTCACGCTCACGCCAGCCCACCGCCAACCAGGGATTGGAGGGCACGAACTGAAAGTAGTCCACCGCGTTGATCACGGTGATGCGGTGATCGCTGCCCAGTTTCTCGCGCAGTTCGTAGGCTGCGGGCATGCCGCCGGTGCCGGCGCCAAGTACAACGATGTGGGCCATGTCGTGCCTCCTTCAGGGGTTTGAGTGAACCGACACACGGTCGGTTTCGGGGCTGTCGAGGCCGGCGTTGACGGCCGTCAGCTGATGTTCACTCGACGTGCCGGCGCCGGGCGCAGAGAACCGCGCGCCACTGACCCAGCTTTCGCCGTTGGCGGGTCCCACAGCGAGCGGCACCCCGAGGCGCTTCATGGCGGTGTCGCCTTTCAGCTGCCGGCGCGCGCGCCGAGCTTGCGCAGGATGGTTTCCAGCATGCACCACTTGGTGAGCGCGCTTTGCAGCAGGTTGGCACCGACAAAGGCGGTGAAGGCGAGCCACCACTGGCTGACGAACAGCGGGCTGCCGGGAATGCCCAGCGCCAGCGAAACCAGGATGAACAGGCCTGCGAGCAGGCGCACGAGTTGCCAGGACGTCATGGGGGATCTCCTAGGGTGGTGGGCTGGGGAAGCAGTTTCGAAAGGCGGTTGCGGTAGGCGACGAAATACAGCAGCGGGATGACCACCAGCGTCAGAACGGTGGACACGGCGATGCCGAAGATCAGCGAGATCGCCAAGCCGTTGAAGATCGGGTCGTCGAGAATGAAGAAGGCGCCGAGCATGGCCGCCAGGCCGGTCAACAGGATCGGCTGCGCGCGCGTGATCGCCGAGTGCACGATGGCGCGCTCGAACGGCACGCCCTCGCGCACCTGCAGATTGATGAAGTCGACCAGCAGGAT
>JBDTUO010000643.1:0-1716 GCA_040007675.1 Rubrivivax sp. | reverse complement strand
GGTGTCCGCTGCGCCCTCGGCCTCCAGCGTCAGGATCACCGAGCCTTCGTGGACCTTGTCGCCGAGCGTGACCTTGAGTTCCTTGACCACCCCGGCGTGGGTCGACGGGATTTCCATCGAGGCCTTGTCGCTTTCGACGGTGATCAGGCTCTGCTCGACCTCGATGCGGTCGCCCGGCTTGACGAGCAACTCGATGATGCCGACCTCCGCGAAGTCGCCGATGTCGGGCACCTTGATGTCGATGACGGCCATGGGTGCGTCCTCCGCGTCAGAGCGCGATGCGGCGGAAGTCCGCCAGCAGCGACGCGAAGTACACATTGAAGCGAGCGGCGCTCGCGCCGTCGATCACGCGATGGTCCCAGCTCAGCGACAGCGGCAGGATCAGGCGCGGCATGAAGGCCTTGCCGTCCCAGCGCGGCTCGAGCGTGCTGCGGCACACGCCCATGATCGCGACCTCGGGCGCGTTGATGATCGGCGTGAAGTAGCGCCCGCCGATGCCGCCCAGCGAACTGATGCTGAAGCAGCCGCCGGACATGTCGGCCGGGCCGAGCTTGCCGTCGCGCGCCTTCTTGGCCAGCTCGCCCATCTCCTGGCTGATCTGCACGATGCCCTTCTTGTCGCAGTCCCGGATCACCGGTACGACGAGGCCGTTCGGGGTGTCGGCAGCGAAGCCGATGTGGAAGTAGTTCTTCAGCACCAGCTGCTCGCCGTCCAGGCTCGCATTGAACGCGGGGAATTTCTTCAGCCCCGCCACCGCCGCCTTGATCATGAAGGCGAGCATCGTGACCTTGACGCCGGACTTCTCGTTTTCCTTGTTCAGCTGAACGCGAAACGCCTCGAGGTCCGTGATGTCGGCGTCGTCGTGGTTCGTGACGTGCGGGATCACGACCCAGTTGCGGTGCAGGTTGGCGCCGCTGATCTTCTGGATGCGCGACAGGTCCTTGCGCTCGATCGGGCCGAACTTGGTGAAGTCGACTTGCGGCCACGGCAACAGCCCGGGGAACGCGCCGCCGGCCGCGGCGCCGCCGGCAGCCGGTGCCTTCGCCTTCTGCGCCGCAGTCTGCGCGTCGCCACCCATCACGCCCTTGACGAAGCCCTGCACGTCGGCCAGCGTGATGCGGCCCTTCGGCCCGCTCCCCGTGACCTCGGCCAAGGGCACACCGAGTTCGCGCGCGAAGCGGCGCACCGACGGCGAGGCGTGCGGCAGCCGGCCGGTGGCCGCGGCGTCGGCGCCGGGTTGGTGGGATGCTGCGGGCGGTCCAGCGGGGGCGGCCGGGCCGGGGCTGACGCTGGGGGGTCGGCCGCCGGGGACGACACTGCGGGGCCGGCCGCCGGAGCCGACGCTGCGAGGGCGGCCGCGGCGGCCGCGGGCGCGGCGCCGCCGGAAGCCGCTTCGAGCACCAGCACCACCGATCCCTTGCTGACCTTGTCGCCGAGCGCGACCTTGAGTTCCTTCACGACGCCGGCGTGCGACGACGGGATCTCCATCGAGGCCTTGTCGCTCTCCACCGTGATCAGACTCTGCTCGACGGCGACGCTGCCGCCCGGCTTGACCAGCACCTCGATGACGGCAACCTCGTCGAAGTCGCCGATGTCGGGTACCCGCACCTCGATGCGCTCGGCCCGCGCGGTGGCGGCGGGGGCCGCCGCATGATCGGGGGCGGCCGCGGCGGCGGGCGCAGGGCGGGCGGCGGGCGCCGGCGCCGGCGCCGGACT
>JBDTUO010000642.1:0-1720 GCA_040007675.1 Rubrivivax sp. | reverse complement strand
GTCATCGGCACTGAACTGCCCGGTGATCTCGCCGAGAGCGCGGTGCGCCAGTCGCAGCTCCTCGGCCAGCAGGTCGAGCGCGGCGTCGCGCTGCGCGGCCAGTGCCTGTGCCCCGACGAGGTGCGCGCGGGCGCGCTGCAGCGCGTCGAGGTGGCGCGCGCGGGCGATGAAGACGCCGTCGGGTTGGGCCTGCCAGCCGGCTTCGGCCAGCAGGCGCCGGCGCAGCGCCTCCAGGCCCTCGCCGGTGCGCGCCGACAGCACGATCGCATCGTCGGGCAACGCTGCACGCGCCGACGGATCGGCCAGGTCGCACTTGTTCCACACGTGAAGCCGCCGCCCCGCAGGCGGCAGCGCGGCGGCGATCGCCACGTCGGCAGCCGCGTGCGCCGGCTCGCCTCTGCGCGTCAGGTCGTGTAGCAGCAGCACCGCGTCGGCGTCGCGGATCGCCTCCCAGCTGCGTGCGATGCCGATGCGCTCCACCTCGTCGTCGGCGAGTGCGGCGTCGCGCAGCCCCGCAGTGTCGATCACGTGCACCGGCACGCCCTCGATCTGGATCGTCTGGGCGATCCGGTCGCGCGTGGTGCCGGGCACCGGTGTGACGATCGCCAGCTCGGCCCCCGCGAGCGCGTTCAGCAGGCTGCTCTTGCCGACGTTCGGCTGTCCGGCGAGCACCACCGTCAGCCCGTCGCGCAGCAGCGCGCCCTGGCGCGCGCCGGCGGTCACGGTGTCGAGCGACGCGAGCACGTCGTCGAGCCGTGCCCGCGCGCCGGCCGCCTCCAGGAAATCGAGCTCCTCGTCCGGGAAGTCGAGCGTGGCCTCGACCAGCATGCGCAGGTCCACCAGGCGCGCGGACAGCGCGGCGATGTGGCGCGAGAACACGCCCGCGAGCGCACGGCCGGCCGACCGTGCGGCGGCTTCGGTGCTGGCGTCGATCAGGTCGGCCACGGCCTCGGCCTGCGCGAGGTCGAGCTTGTCGTTGAGGAAGGCGCGTTCGGTGAACTCACCCGGCCGCGCGAGGCGCAAGCCCGGCGCGGCGCCGGCAGCGCCGGCGTCGAGGCAGCGCGCGAGCAGCAGCTGCAGGCCGACCGGCCCGCCGTGGGCGTGCAGCTCCAGCACGTCTTCGCCGGTGTAGGAGTGCGGGGCCGGAAACCACAGTGCCAGGCCCTGGTCGATCGGCTCGCCGCTGGCGTCGTGAAAGGGACCGTAGTGGGCGTGGCGGGGCGTCAGCGCGCGGCCGCAGAGGGCCTGCGCCAGCGGCCCCAGCGCGCTGCCGGATATGCGCACGATGCCGACCGCGCCGCGTCCGGGCGCGGTGGCGATGGCGACAATGGGTTCGGGCGCCGGCCGCCCGGGAGTCGGGCCAGGGCCGGCGGGGACGCCCGCGTCGGCGCGACGGGTGTCAGGCTCGCGCATCACGGGGGCACTGTGCGCGACCAGGGGGTTTGGCGCGGGTGGAGCGGCACGTCGGCGGTTGCCCGTCGGCGGCCGGCCTCCTGAGCCGGCCACGTTCAGCCGGGTCGACCCGCATGGCTGCATCGTCGGCCGGTTCGCGCGCGGACTCAACCCTCGAATCGGTGCCGGCGGCGGTCAACGCGACGTCTGCACGAAACAGCCGTGAGGCGCGCCGGGTCATTGGCGTCGCGCGACGCGCCCTACTTCATCACCCCGAGCCGCTTGTTGATGAACCACTGCTGCGCGATCGACAGGATGTTGTTCGTCA
>JBDTUO010000641.1:0-1720 GCA_040007675.1 Rubrivivax sp. | reverse complement strand
GGCGCGCCGCGAACGTCGCCATGCTGACGTGATCTTCCTGGTTCGCGCTGGTCGGCAGGCTGTCGACGCTCGCCGGGTGCGCGAGCGACTTGTTCTCGCTCGCCAGCGCCGCGGCCGTGACGTGCGCGATCATGAAGCCGCTGTTGAGGCCGGGGTTGGCGGTGAGGAACGGCGGCAGGCGCGAGACGTTGGCGTCGATCAGCATCGCGATCCGGCGCTCGGCGATGGCGCCGACCTCGGCGATCGCGCAGGCCATCGCGTCGCACACGAGCGCCACGGGTTCGGCGTGGAAGTTGCCGCCGCTGACCATGCTGCCATCGTCGAAGATCAACGGGTTGTCGGTCACCGCGTTCGCCTCGCGCAGCAGCACCAGCGCCGCATGCCGCAGCTGGTCGAGGCAGGCGCCGACGACCTGCGGCTGGCAGCGCAGGCAGTACGGGTCCTGCACGCGATCGTCGTTCTCCTGGTGTGATTTGCGGATCGCGCTGCCGTCGAGCAGCCGGCGGTAGTAGCGCGCGACGTCGATCTGCCCCGGCTGTCCGCGCAGTGCGTGGATGCGCGGGTCGAACGGGCCGTCGCTGCCGCGCGCGGCGTCGACCGTGAGCGCGCCGATCACGAGCGCCGCTTCGAGCACCGGCTCGAAACTCAACAGCGCGTGCAGCGCCAGCGCGGTGCTGGTCTGGGTGCCGTTGATCAGCGCGAGACCTTCCTTGGCCGCGAGCTCGAGCGGCTCGATGCCGTGCGCGTGAAGCAGCGCGCCCGCCGGACGTCGCACGCCCTCGACCAGGAACTCGCCTTCGCCCATCAGCGCCAGCGTCATGTGCGCCAGCGGCGCCAGGTCGCCCGAGGCACCGACCGAGCCCTGGCTCGGCACGAACGGCACCAGATCGGCGTTGTGCACCGCCAGCAAGCTGTCGATCACGCGCGGGCGAACGCCCGAAAACCCGCGCGCCAGGCTGGCGGCCTTCAGCGCCAGCATCAGCCGCACCACCGGCGGCGCCAGCGGCGCGCCGACGCCGACGCTGTGCGAGCGGATCAGGTTGCGCTGCAGCGTCGCCAGGTCAGCGGCGTTGATGCGGGTGCCGGCGAGTTTGCCGAAGCCGGTGTTGACGCCGTAGACCGCGGCGGCGCCGGCGGCGGCGCGCTGCACGACCGCGGCACTGGCCTCGATCGCCGGCAGCGCAGCCGGATCCATCACCAGGGGCTGGCGGCCGGAATGTATCGCCTGCAGCTCCTCCAGCGTCAGCTGGCCTGGGTGGAGCAGCATCTCAGCGGCCACCGATCATCGGCAGGTCCAGGCCTTGTTCCTTCGCGCAGGCGATGGCGTCTTCGTAACCCGCATCGGCATGCCGCATCACGCCGCTCGCGGGGTCGTTCCACAACACCCGTTCGATGCGCCTGGCGGCGGCGTCGGTGCCGTCGCAGACGATGACGACGCCCGCGTGCTGTGAATAGCCCATGCCGACGCCCCCGCCGTGGTGCAGGCTGACCCAGGTCGCGCCGCCAGCGGTGCTGAGCAGCGCGTTCAGCAGCGGCCAGTCGCTGACGGCATCGGTGCCGTCGCGCATCGCTTCGGTCTCGCGGTTCGGGCTCGCAACCGAGCCGCTGTCGAGGTGGTCGCGCCCGATCACGATCGGCGCCTTCAGCTCGCCCGACTTCACCATGTCGTTGAACGCCAGCCCGGCGCGGTGCCGCTCGCCCAGGCCGATCCAGCAGATGC
>JBDTUO010000640.1:0-1722 GCA_040007675.1 Rubrivivax sp. | reverse complement strand
GGGCTGGGCCTTCACCGCCGGGCTGAACGAGGCCCGCGTCTGGGCGGCGGGGGCAGCGGCGACGGCCCTGTTCGGCGTGGGGCTCGCGCTCGCCGGCTCCGGCGGGCTGCCGGCGCTGATTGCCGCCGGCACCGCCGGGCTGATGGCCGCGATGATGGCGGCGTTCCTGCGGCCAGCGGTGCGCGGCGCCGGGCCGCCGCTGGTCGCGGCGCTGACGATCGCGCTGCTGGTGTTCGCGCTGCTGACCGGCATCGCCGCGGCGCTGGATCCGGACGACGGCTCGCCGACGACCCCGCGGGACTGGGCGCTCGGCATTCCGGTGCTGCTGCTGTTCCTCGCGCTCGGCGGCGGCGTCGCGCACCGCACCCTGCGCCGCATCGCGCGCCGCTATGCGGCCAAGCGTTTCAGCGACGTGCAACTCGCGCAGGGCGCCTACTGGGGGCTGATCACGGTGTTCAGCGCCGGCACGGCGCTGATGCTGAGCTTCGAGCCGCGCACCGGGGCGGCGATGGAGTGGGTGGCGGCGGCGATCCTGCTGCTGTGGCTGCTGTGGCGCGGCCTGCAGCGCGTGGTGCTGTGGGCGCTGGCGCGGCGCCACGCGCCGCCGCCGCTGCCGGCGCTGCTGCTGCTGCGTGTGTTCAAGCCCTCGGGGCGCAGCGAGGCCTTCAGCGACCGCTTCCTCGCGCGCTGGCGCTTCGCGGGCCCGGTGTGGATGATTGCCGGCCCCGACCTCGCCGGCGCCTACATGGAGCCGGACGAGTTCCTCGCCTTCGTCGACCGCAGCCTGCGCACGCGTTTCATCGCCGACGCCGCCGAGCTGCCGGGGCGCCTGGTCGCGCTGGACGGCGCACGCGACCCCGATGGCCGCTGTCGCGTCAGCGAGCTGTTCTGCAGCAACCACACCTGGCAGGCCGCGGTGCTGGCGCTGATGGAGCGTGCCGGCGTCGTGCTGCTCGACCTGCGCGAGTACACGCCGGCGCGCGCCGGCACGCGCTTCGAGCTCGAGGCGGTGCTGCGCCGGGTGGCGCTGGCGCGCGTGCTGGTGCTGATCGATGCCCACGGCTCGCCGCAGGCAGCGCAGGACGAGATCCAGGCCGCGTGGCAGCGCATCGGCGCGCCCAGGGCGGGTCACGCGGGTCACGCGGATCAAGCACGTCGCGCGGCCGACGGGGCGACCGCCGCGGCGACGCTGACGCTGCTGCAGGTCGGCCCCGGCAGCGCGGCCGAGATGCAGGGCCTGCTGCGCGCCGCCGCGCGGGCGGCGGTGGCGGGTCGAGCGCCGATGGCAGGCCGCCGGTCGGCGCTGAAGGGGGCGCTGACCTGAAGTCAGGCGCTCGCCGAGCCGGTCGGCACGAGCCCCATCCGATGGGCAGCGCTCACCGCCTCGGCGCGTGTCGCGACGCCGAGCTTGCCGAAGACCGCCAGCAGGTGGTGGTCGACGGTGCGCACGGAGCGGTGCAGGCGCAGCGCGATTTCCTTGTTGCGCAAGCCGGCGGCGAGCAGTTCGAGCACCGCCACCTCCTTGCTGGTGAGGCCGCAAGGGTGTTCGAGCGTCGACTGCCGAGGGCCGCGCGGCAGGCCGCGCACGCCCTCCGCACGCAGCCGCTGGCGCACCCGCTCCACCATCGGCTGCGCGCCGAGTTCCTGAAACGTGGCGAGCGCCTGACGCTGCGCCGACTCGTCGCCGCCTGACAGGGCGCGAGCGCTCTCGAACGGGCAACC
>JBDTUO010000639.1:0-1722 GCA_040007675.1 Rubrivivax sp. | reverse complement strand
CCGCGCGATATCGCGCTGTATAGTGCCGCCGGATGTTCGCAGTCAACTTCCGCTTTCCGCGTATGGGCGCAAGATGAGCGAAGTCATTCTCGAGACGCGTCGGCTGACGAAGCAGTTCAGGGGCTTCACGGCAGTCAGCGATGTGAATCTGTCTGTCAAGCGCGGTTCGATCCATGCGCTGATCGGCCCCAACGGGGCCGGCAAGACGACCTGCTTCAATCTCCTGACGAAGTTCCTCGAGCCCACCTCGGGGAGCATTCATTTCAACGGGCGCGACATCACGGCCTATCGCCCGGCGCAGATTGCGCGGCGCGGCATCATTCGCTCGTTCCAGATCTCGGCCGTGTTCCCGCACCTCACGCCCTTGCAGAACGTGCGCCTGGGCCTGCAGCGTGCCCTGGGCACCTCGTTTCACTTCTGGAAGAGCGAACGATCGCTGCTGCCGCTCGACGCGCGGGCGCGTGAACTGCTCGCCGAGGTCGGCCTCGAAGACCAGGCAGACGAGCAAACGGTCAATCTGCCGTACGGCGTCAAGCGTGCGCTCGAAATCGCCACCACGCTGGCGATGGAGCCCGAACTGATGTTGCTGGACGAACCCACTCAGGGCATGGGCCACGAAGACGTGCACCGGGTCGCCGAACTGATCAAGCGCGTGTCGGCCGGGCGAACCATTCTTATGGTCGAGCACAACATGAAGGTGGTCGCCAACATTGCCGACACCATCACGGTGATGCAGCGTGGCGCCGTGCTGGCCGAGGGCAACTACGAACAAGTGTCCAACGACCCCCAGGTCATGGAGGCCTACATGGGCACCACCGAGGGCGAGCTGGAAGGCGAGCACGCATGAGTGCGGCGCTCGAGATCCGGGGCCTGCACGCCTGGTACGGCGAATCGCACGTCCTGCACGGCGTCGACATCGAGGTGCAGCCTGGCGAGGTGGTCACGCTGCTGGGCCGCAACGGTGCCGGCCGCACCAGCACCCTTCGGGCAGTGCTCGGGCTGACGGGGTCGCGCAAGGGCAGCATCCGCGTCAATGGCGTGGAGACCATCGGCTTGCCGACCCACCGCATCGCCCACCTGGGTGTGGGCTATTGCCCGGAAGAGCGCGGCATTTTTGCGAGTCTGTCGGCCGAGGAAAACCTGCTGCTCCCACCGGTGCTCAAGGCCGCGACCGCGGGCGACAGCAGCCCCGGAATGACGGTCGATGAGATCTACCAGATGTTCCCGAACCTGGCCGAACGCCGCGCCAGTCCGGGTGCGCGGCTCTCGGGCGGCGAGCAGCAGATGCTGTCGGTCGCGCGAATCCTGCGCACAGGGGCGCGCTTGTTGCTGCTCGACGAGATCTCGGAGGGCCTGGCGCCGGTGATCGTCAAGGCGCTCGCCGGCATGATCCGCACGCTGCGCGCGAAGGGCTATACCATCGTCATGGTCGAGCAGAATTTCCGCTTCGCCGCACCGTTGGCCGACCGGTTCTATGTGATGGAGCATGGCCGCATCGTGCAAGCCTTCACAGCCAAGGAACTCGACGCCAAGATGTCGGTGCTCAAAGAACTGCTGGGCGTCTGAACCGCACCCCGCGGCAGCGGCGCGGCGCAGGATCAACCCAGGCAACCGCCAGGACCACCCGTTTTCACCTCAGCCACAACCAGGAAGACCCATGAAATCCAAGCTCAAACTCATCGCCCTCATGCTCGGGGCCGTCGGCCTGGCATCGCATGCCGC
>JBDTUO010000638.1:0-1730 GCA_040007675.1 Rubrivivax sp. | reverse complement strand
CGCCTTCATGGGCGAGATCGCGAAGATGGCCGAGCGCATCGTGCGCAAGGCCAAGGAGTACGACCGCGAGACGATTCCGGGCGACTACGCCACGCTCACGGTGCCATGCCCGCAGTGCGGCGGCGTCGTGAAGGAGAACTACCGGCGCCTGGCCTGCGAGTCGTGCGCGTTCAGCATCACCAAGATCGCGGCCGGGCGGGCGTTCGAGATTGCCGAGGCCGAGGCGTTGCTGCGTGACAAGCAACTGGGTCCGCTCGAGGGTTTCCGCTCGAAGAAGGGCTTCCCGTTCACGGCCGAGCTCAAGCTGGTGCGCGACGAGGAGGTGGACAACTGGAAGCTCGAGTTCGACTTCGGCGACGACGCCCGCCAAGCGGAGGCCGACGGCGAGCCGGTGGATTTTTCGGCGCAGTCGCCGCTGGGCGCGTGTCCGAAGTGCAAGGGCACCGTCTACGAGCACGGCAGCAACTACGTCTGCGAGCATGCGGTCGGCGCGGGCCCGAGCTGCGACTTCAAGACCGGCAAGATCATCCTGCAGCAGCCGGTGTCGCACGAAGAACTGGGCCGGCTGCTGGGCAGCGGTCGCACGGCGCTGCTCGACGGCTTCGTGTCGAACAAGACGCGGCGCAAGTTCAAGGCCTTCCTGAAATTCGACCCGAAGGAAGGCAAGGTCGGCTTCGAGTTCGAGCCACGCGCGCCGCGCGTGCCGGCGGCGAAGAAGGTGGCTTCGAAGGCGGCACGCAAGGGCTGAGGAGGCCCCGCGCGTGACGCTGGCCGTCTTCTACAAGCTGCTCGCCATCTTCCTGACGGTCGGTCTCGGCTGGGCCGCCGGCCGCATGCGCTGGCTCGACAGCGGGGCCGACGCGCGCGACCCGGCGCGCGTGATGGGCAACGCGGCGTTCTCCATCTTCGTGCCGGCGCTGCTGTTCCGCACCACCGCGCGGCTGGACTTCGCGGCGCTGCCGTGGATGCTGCTCGCGGCCTTCTTCGTGCCGGCGCTCGTGTTCCTGCTCGGCGTGTACCTGTGGCAGCGCCGCCGGCCCGGGCTGCCGGTGGCTGCGCCGGCGGCACGCGCGATGTCGGCCAGCTTCGGCAACTCGGTGCAGCTCGGCATTCCGATGGCGGCGGCGCTGTTCGGCGAGGCCGGGCTGGCGTTGCACATCGCGCTCGTGAGCCTGCACGCGCTGGTGCTGCTGACGGTGCCGACGGTGCTGGTCGAGCTGGACCTGGCGCGCGCGGAGCCGGGCCGCCGCACGCTGGCCGCGACCCTGCGCGGCACGCTTCGCAACACCGTCGTGCACCCGGTCGTGCTGCCGGTGCTGGCCGGCATGGCGTGGAACCTCACCGGGCTCGGGCTGCACCCGGTCGTCGACGAGGCACTGGCCGTGCTCGGCTCGGCGGTCGTGCCGGTGTGCCTGGTGCTGATCGGGCTGTCGCTCGCGTACTACGGCGTGCAGGGGCGCTGGCGCGGCGCGCTGGTGCTGGCGGCGCAGAAACTGCTGCTGATGCCGGCGCTGGTGCTCGCGGTGGCGCATTGGGGTTTCGGCCTCGCCGGGCTGCCGCTCGCGGTGGTCGTGCTGATGGCCGCGTTGCCGACCGGCAGCAACGCGCTGATCTTCGCGCAGCGCTACGACACGCTGACGGAGGAGGCGACCACGGCGATCCTGGTGTCGACGCTCGCCTTCGCCGCCAGCGCGTCGCTGTGGCTCGGCGTGCTGACGCTGCTGGGCTGA
>JBDTUO010000637.1:0-1735 GCA_040007675.1 Rubrivivax sp. | reverse complement strand
AACCGGTGGCAAGCAATACAAGGTCGCTGCCGGCGAGAAGATCAAGGTAGAACAGATTGCTGCGGACGTCGGCCAGGAGATCGTGATCGACCAGGTGCTCGCCGTCGGCGAAGGGGCGGACCTGAAGGTCGGGGCTCCCTGGGTGACGGGCGCGAGCGTCAGCGCAACGGTGCTTGCGCACGGTCGGCGCGACAAGCTGCGCATCTTCAAGATGCGTCGTCGCAAGCACTACCAGAAGCATGGCGGTCATCGCCAGAACTACACCGAGTTGCAGATCGGCACGGTCAACGGCTGAAGGGGCACTGAACCATGGCACAGAAAAAGGGCGGCGGCTCCACCCGCAACGGGCGTGACTCCAAGCCGAAGATGCTCGGCGTCAAGGTATTCGGCGGCCAGGCCATCCTGGCGGGCTCGATCATCGTCCGCCAACGCGGCACGAAGTTCCATCCCGGCACCAACGTCGGCCTCGGCAAGGACCACACGTTGTTCGCACTGGTCGACGGTTCGGTTTCGTTCGCGGTCAAGGGCCCGCGCAAGCAGCAGACGGTGTTCGTGACGCCGGTCTGACGCCGGGCCTCCCGCGCAACACCGAAGCCCCGGCCCGCCGGGGCTTCGTCGTTTAGGCCATCCTTCGGACTCCCACCCCGCGCCGCCGCTGCGCCCGCACCATGAAATTCGTCGACGAGGCCCTGATCGATATCTCCGCCGGCCACGGCGGTGCAGGTGCCGTCAGCTTCCGGCGCGAGAAGTTCATTCCGTTCGGCGGCCCCAACGGTGGCGATGGCGGGCGGGGCGGCAGCGTGCACATGGTCGGCGATCTGAACCTCAACACGCTGATCGACTACCGATACACGCGTCGTTTCGATGCGCGCAACGGCGAACCCGGGCGCGGCTCCGACCAGTACGGCGCCGCCGGCGCCGACATCGTGCTGCGCGTGCCGGTCGGCACCATCGTCACCGACGCCGAGACCGGAGAACGCATCGCCGAATTGCTGGTGCCCGACGAGAAGGTGCTCGTGCTGAAGGGGGGCGACGGCGGGTTCGGCAACCTGCACTTCAAGAGCAGCACGAACCGCTCGCCTCGCCAGAAGACGCCGGGCTGGCCGGGCCAGGCGCTCAAGGTGCGGCTGGAACTGCGCGTGCTCGCCGACGTCGGTCTGCTCGGCATGCCGAATGCCGGCAAGTCGACCTTCATCGCCGCGGTGTCCAACGCGCGCCCGAAGATCGCCGACTATCCGTTCACGACCCTGCATCCGAACCTCGGCGTGGTGCGCGTCGGCCCCGAGCAGAGTTTCGTCATCGCCGACATCCCGGGCCTGATCGAGGGTGCGTCCGAGGGGGCGGGCCTGGGGCATCGGTTCCTGCGGCACCTGCAACGCACGCGGCTGCTGCTGCACGTCGTCGACATGGCGCCGTTCGACGACACGGTGGACCCGGTGAAGCAGGCACGCGCGATCGCCGCCGAGCTCAAGAAATACGATCCTGCGCTGCACGCCAAGCCGCGCTGGCTGGTGCTGAACAAGATGGACATGGTGCCGGTCGAAGAGCGCGAGCGACGCGTCAAGGATTTCGTGCGGCGCCTGCGCTGGAAGGGGCCGGTGTTCGAGATCTCGGCCCTCGCACGCGAGGGGCTGCAGCCCTTGCTCCACGCGATCTTCGCCCAGGTCTCGCAGGCGCGGCGGGCAGCGCCGTTGCCCGACCCGCGCTTCGACGCCCCGGACGACGACGCGCCGGA
>JBDTUO010000636.1:0-1740 GCA_040007675.1 Rubrivivax sp. | reverse complement strand
GGCCGCTGGCGCTTCCAGGGACGCTACGCGCTGCACGACGTGTACCTCGTGCGCAGCGAACTCGAGGAGCTTGCGGCTGCGCTGGCTGCCGCCGTCGTGACCAAGGCCGGCCTCGGGCGTCTGCGCGCCATGATCGACCGGATGGAAGTCGCCGCCGATGACGGAAACCTGGTCGTGATGTCGGAAGCGGACCGCCTGTTTCATGCACGCATCTTCGAGATCGCCGGCAGCCCGATGCTGCTGGACCTTGCGGAAAGCATCGGTGCGCAGGTCGAGAACAGCCGTCAGATCGCGTTCTCCGATCCTGCGCGCGTTCGGGAGCCCATTCGCGAGCATGCCCGCATCGTCGACGCCCTGGCAAGCGGCTCGGCCCAGGTGGCGCGCCGCGCGATGCGCGAGCACATTCGCAACGTCGCTGATCGGGCTGGACTGAGTCTGGACGTGCCCGGTCGGCCTGCGCACCGCAGCAGGTGAGGCGCCGACGGCAGCAGGCCGCTCCATTCCCGGATTGCGAGCGGTTGCGGGTCGGAGCTTGCCTCTGCAGCACCCCAAAGCGCCCGGGACCAGCGGGTAGAGTTCCGGCAGACCCCGGAGACACGATGCGCCCAGCCCCGCCAGACTCGACGGACTCGATGGCCGCCGACCCAGACCCACAGGAAACCATCGAGTGGCGCGAGGCGCTGGCGTCCGTGCTGCACACCGCCGGGCCCGCTCGTGTGCGCCAGCTGATGGACACGTTGGCGGCGGTGGCACGTGAACCGTCGATCGCGTGGCAACCGCCGTTCGGCACGCCCTACGTCAACACGATCCCGGCCGCGCAGCAGCCGCCGTTTCCGGGTGACCTGGCGATCGAGGAGCGGTTGGCGTCGCTGATGCGCTGGAACGCGCTGGCGATGGTGGCCCGCGCCAACCAGGCGTATGGCGAACTCGGGGGCCACATCGCGAGCTACGCGAGTGCGGCCGACCTGTTCGAAGTCGGATTCAACCACTTCTTTCGCGGCCCGGATGCCGATGGCGGTGGTGACCTCGTTTTCTACCAGCCGCATTCCGCGCCCGGTGTCTACGCGCGCGCCTTCCTCGAAGGCCGGCTCGCCGCGGCCGACCTCGCACACTACCGGCAGGAGATCAGCGCCCACGCCGCCGGCGCGCGCGGGCTCAGCAGCTACCCGCACCCGTGGCTGATGCCCGACTTCTGGCAGTTCCCGACCGGCTCGATGGGCATCGGCCCGATCGCGTCGATCCACCAGGCGCGCTTTCTGCGGTACCTGCAGCACCGCGGGCTGGCCGAGACCTCTTCGCGCCACGTCTGGGGGGTCTTCGGCGACGGCGAAATGGACGAGCCCGAGAGCATGAGCGCGCTGACGCTGGCCGCGCGCGAGAAGCTCGACAACCTGACCTGGGTCGTCAACTGCAACCTGCAGCGGCTCGACGGCCCGGTGCGCGGCAACGGCCGCATCGTCGACGAACTCGAGGCGCTGTTCGCCGGTGCCGGCTGGCGCGTCATCAAGCTCGTCTGGGGGTCCGACTGGGACGGCCTGTTCGCGCGCGACACCGGCGGCGCGCTGCAGCGCACGTTTGCGCATACCGTGGACGGCCAGTTCCAGACCTTTGCGGCCAAGGACGGGCGCTACAACCGCGAGCACTTCTTCGGCCAGGACGACGCGCTGGCCGCGCTGGCCCAGGGGCTGACCGACGAGCAGATCGACCGCCTCAAGCGCGGCGGCCACGACCTCGTGAAGA
>JBDTUO010000635.1:0-1745 GCA_040007675.1 Rubrivivax sp. | reverse complement strand
TCGACGTGCTTGTACTCGCCCTTGTTGAAGTCCGACGCGCTGCCGTAGTACTCCTTGTAGCGCTTGCCGTCGACCTCGACGGTCTGGCCCGGGCTTTCCTCGTGGCCGGCGAAGAGCGAGCCGACCATCACCATCGACGCGCCGAAGCGAACGCTCTTGGCAATGTCGCCGTGGTGGCGGATGCCGCCGTCGGCGACCATCGGTTTGGTCGCGACGCGCGCACACCACTTGAGCGCGCTGAGCTGCCAGCCGCCGGTGCCGAAGCCGGTCTTCAGTTTCGTGATGCAGACCTTGCCGGGGCCGACACCGACCTTGGTCGCGTCGGCGCCCCAGTTCTCGAGATCGATCACCGCCTCCGGCGTCGCGACGTTGCCGGCGATCACGAAGGCCTGCGGCAGCCTGGCCTTGATGTGGTCGATCGCGCGGTGCACGCTGTCGGCGTGGCCGTGCGCAATGTCGATCGTCACGTAGTCGGCGCCGAGGCCCTCGGCAGCGAGGCGGTCGATGACGGCAAAGTCGGCCGGCTTGACGCCCGAACTGATCGAGACGAAGAGCCCGCGCTCGCGCATGCGGCGCGCGAAGCCGACGGCATCGAGGTCGAAGCGGTGCATGACGTAGAAGTGGCCGGTCTGCGCCAGCATCGTCGCGATCGGCTCGTCGAGCACCGTCTTCATGTTGCTGGGCACGACGGGCAGCGCAAACCGGCGCCCACCGAACTCGACCCCAGGGTCGCACTCGCTGCGGCTGTCGACGCGGCACTTGCGTGGCAGCAGCAGGATGTGGTCGTAGTCGAAGATCTGCATGGTGTGCGGGCCTCCCGGGCCAAAAAAAACCGGCCAGAACACGAGGTCCGGGCCGGTGGCGCATTCTACGCGGGCAGCCCGGGAAGCCACTTCTAGAATGACCGCGATGACCCCCGAGTTTGCGAGCCCCGACCGCCTGCTGCGCGGCCTGAATCCGGAGCAGCGGGCCGCGGTCACGCTGCCGCCGCAGCCGGCGCTCATCCTCGCCGGCGCAGGTTCGGGCAAGACGCGCGTGCTGACCACCCGCATCGCCTGGCTGATGGCGACCGGGCAGGCGTCGCCCGGCGGCGTGCTCGCGGTCACCTTCACGAACAAGGCGTCCAAGGAGATGCTGACGCGGCTGTCGGCAATGCTGCCGGTGCCGGTGCGCGGCATGTGGATCGGCACCTTTCACGGCCTGTGCAACCGGTTCCTGCGCGCGCACTGGAAGCTCGCCGGGCTGCCGCAGGGGTTCCAGATCCTCGACAGCAGCGACCAGGTGTCGGCCGTCAAGCGGGTGGTCAAGGGGCTGAACCTCGACGACGAGCGCTTCGTACCCAAGCAGATCGCGTGGTTCATCGCCGCGCGCAAGGAGGAGGGCGAGCGCGCGCGCGACGTCGAGGTGCACGACGAACACACGCGCACGCTGGTGCGGGTGTACGAAGCCTACGAGGCGCAGTGCGCGCGTGAAGGCGTGGTGGACTTCGCCGAGCTGATGCTGCGCAGCTTCGAGCTGCTGCGCGACCACGATCCGCTGCGCGAACACTACCGGCGGCGTTTTCGCCACCTGCTGGTCGACGAGTTCCAGGACACGAACCGGCTGCAGTACGCGTGGCTGAAGATGTTCGCGCCGCCGCCGGGGTCGGGCGATGACGCCGCCAGCCTCGGCCTGCCGCCGCAGGGCGTGTTCGCGGTCGGCGACGACGACCAGAGCATCTATGCCTTTCGCGGCGCGCGCGTGGG
>JBDTUO010000634.1:0-1749 GCA_040007675.1 Rubrivivax sp. | reverse complement strand
TCGAGAAGTGGTTGCGCAGCGTGCCCAGGTAGCGCCGGGTGTAGGGGAACAGGCCCTGGTCGATCAGCCGCTGCACCACCTTGCGCTTGATCTCCAGGCTCTGCATGCCGAGGTCGAGCAGCGTGTCCAGCCGCGCCAGCAAGGCCGGCTCGTCGTCACTGTGCAGGTGGCCCAGCCGCGCGCAGTTCACCGTCACCACACCCACCGAGCCGGTCTGCTCGGCCGAACCGAACAGGCCGTTGCCGCGCTTGAGCAGTTCGCGCAGGTCGAGCTGCAGGCGGCAGCACATGCTGCGCACCATGTGCGGCTCGAGGTCGGAATTGACGAAGTTCTGGAAGTACGGCAGGCCGTAGCGCGCGGTCATCTCGAACAAGGCTTCGGCGTTCGCGCTGTGCCAGTCGAAGTCCTTCGTGATGTTGTAGGTGGGGATCGGGAAGGTGAAGACGCGTCCCTTCGCATCACCGGCCATCATGACGTCGATGTAGGCGCGGTTGATGACGTCCATCTCGGCCTGCAGCTCGCCGTAGGCGAAGGGCATCTCGCGCCCGCCGATCATGGGCACCTGATCGCGCAGGTCTTCCGGGCAGACCCAGTCGAAGGTCAGGTTGGTGAACGGTGTCTGCGTGCCCCAGCGCGAAGGCACGTTCAGGTTGTAGATCAGCTCCTGGATGCACTGGCGCACCTGCGCGTAGCTCAGTGCGTCCTTGCGCACATACGGCGCCAGGTAGGTGTCGAAGGAGCTGAAGGCCTGGGCACCCGCCCACTCGTTCTGCAGCGTGCCGAGAAAGTTGACGATCTGCCCGACCGCACTCGACAGGTGCATCGGCGGCCCCGACTCCACCTTGCCGGGCACGCCGTTCAAGCCTTCGTGCAGCAAGGTGCGCAACGACCAGCCGGCGCAGTAGCCGCTGAGCATGTCCAGGTCGTGGATGTGCAGATCGGCATCACGGTGCGCCTGCCCCACCTCGGGCGGATAGACATGGTCGAGCCAGTAGTTCGCCACCACCTTGCCCGACACGTTGAGGATCAGACCGCCCAGCGACCAACCCTGGTTGGCATTGGCGTTGACGCGCCAGTCGCGCTGCTGCAGGTACTCGTCCATCGTCGCCTGCACGTCCACCAGGGTGCTGCGCGCGTCGCGGAGGCGGCGGTGCTGCTCGCGATACACCGTGTACGCCCGCAGCGTGCGTCGGTGCCCGGCGTCGAACAGCGTGGCTTCGACAGCGTCCTGAATCTGCTCGATATGCGGCGTCACCGGCCCCAGCGCGCGCAGGCGCGGCATCGCGCCGTGCTCGCACAGCTGCACCGCCGCGGCGTGACCGAGCTCGCCGCTGGCCACACCGGCGCGTGCGATCGCGCCGCTGATCTTGGTGGCGTCGAACGCCAGCACGCGGCCGTCGCGCTTGATGACATGGCTGGGCTGGAACGCGGAATCCGACATGACACTCCTTGGACCACTACATCTAGTGTTGCGATGCAGTCTAGACACTACATATAGTGTCTACAAGTCGTTCGAGGGTCGATGTCCGGAAAACTTGATCGAGTTCAATTTCCTGCCGGACCGGTGGCGCGAATGCGCCGCGAGCGCAGCACCGCGGTCGCCATGACGGCGATGAAACCCGCCAGCGCCAGTGCCGAGCCGAGTGCCCCCCAGCGCCTCAGCACGAAGGACCCGCCGGCATCACCCAGCAGGCGCACGGCCAGCGAGCCGTGCAGCAGCGCCAGCGGGGCGTAGAACACCGGGTGGTA
>JBDTUO010000633.1:0-1749 GCA_040007675.1 Rubrivivax sp. | reverse complement strand
AGGCCGCGGTCGGCGACGATCTCGATCGCGTGTTCGGCCAGCAGCAGGTAGATCAGCACCCCGTTGTTGGCTTCGGTGTCCCACACCCGCAGCTTGCCGAACAGCGTCAGCGCGCGGTCACGCGCGCTCAGCCCCTGCCACAGGTAGCCCAGCGGCAGCCCGGCTTCGACGCTGATCCGGATCTCGCCACTGTGGCGGACTTCGCTCGTGCGCACGCGCTGGGCCAGGCGCTCGAGCGCGGCGTCGTCGAGTGCGCGCCGGGTGTCGGTGTCGTCCAGCAGGCGGTGCCTGATCAGGCGCGTGATCCGTCCCATCACCAGCTCCCCGAGGCGCCGCCGCCGCCGAAGCTGCCGCCCCCGCCCGACCCGAAGCCGCCGCCGCCGCCCCACCCGCCGCCGCCCCAGCTGCCGTGGTCGCCGCCGCCGCCGAAGATGATCGGCGGGCCGCCTCCGCGGCCGCCACGGCCGACGCCGCGCGCCGCCGAGCCGATACCGAACAAGCCGACCAGCAGCAGCGCGACGAGGGCGACCCCCGCGCCGAGCAGCAGGCTCGCGGTGAGCCACCAGCCGACGGTCCCGGCCGCACCGGCAGTCGCCAGCGAGCCCAGCTTGCGGCCGAAGAGCTTGGTCAGCATGCCGCCGAGCACCGGCACCGCGATGAAGAAGAACATCAGCAGGCCCTGCCCCGATCCCTGACCCCCTCGATTGCCCTGAGGGTCGGCCGGCTCCGGCAGTGCCTCGCCGCGCACCCGCGCGAACAACTGGTCGAGCGCGGCGTCGATGCCGCCGGCGTAATCGTCGGCGCGGAACGCCGGCACGATCGAGCGGTCGATGATCTGGCGTGCCGCGAGGTCGGGCACCGCGCCCTCGAGCGCGCGGGCGGTCTGGATGTTGACGCGACGGTCGTTCTTCGCGATCACCATCAGCAGCCCGTCGCCGACGTCGCGGCGACCGATCTTCCACTCGGCGCCGACGCGCTGCGCATACGCCGCGATGTCCTCTGGCGCTGTCGTCGGCACCATCAGCACGACGATCTGGCTGCCGACCTCGGTCTCGAACGCCGCCAGCTTGGCCTCCAGAGCCGCGACGCGATCGGGCGCCAGCGTGCCGGTCTGGTCGATCACGCGCGCGGTCAGCGCCGGCACCGGCTGCGGCTGCTGCGCGTGCACCCCCGACGGCGCCAGCAGCAACAGCCAGGCCAGCGCCAGCACCAGCAGCGCGGCGCTCAGGCGGGGCGCCCGCGGCAGGCACAGCAGGCGCCACGCGACGGCGGGGGCTGGCCCGGCCGCGGTCACGGCCCGGCGGTGCAGCGGCAGCAGCACGGCGCTGGCGCCTACTTGCCGAACTCGACCTTGGGCGGCGTCGAGATCTGCGCCTCGTTGGCGACCGCCAGGGTCGGCTTGACGTCGTAGCCGAAGATCATCGCGGTCAGGTTCTTCGGAAAGCTGCGCACCAGCACGTTGAAGTCCTGCACCGTCTTGATGTAGGCGTTGCGGGCCACGGTGATGCGGTTCTCGGTGCCCTCGAGCTGCACCCGCAGGTCCTGGAAGGCCTGGTTGGCCTTCAGTTCCGGGTAGCGTTCCACCGTCACCATCAGGCGCGACAGCGCACCCGACAGCTCGCCCTGCGCGGCCTGGAACTTCGCGAACGACGCCGGGTCGTTGATCAGCTCGGGGGTGGCCTGGATCGACGTCGCCTTCGCACGCGCCTCGATCACCTTGGTCAGCGTGTCCTGCTCGAAGCTGGCTTC
>JBDTUO010000632.1:0-1760 GCA_040007675.1 Rubrivivax sp. | reverse complement strand
AAGCGGTCGCTGCTGTGCCGCAGGTGGTGCAGCAGGTCGCGGTAGAAGAGGTTCTTGCCCTGCTTCTGCAGCCCGAGCGTGGCGTAGATCTCGCTGCGCGGCTTGCGCGGCATCATGCTGCGCAGGAACTGCACGTAGGCGCTCGGGATCTCCATGTCGACCATGAAGTACGCCCGCGCGAAGCTGAACAGCATCAGCAGGTCGTCCTCGCCGAACAGCGCGGCGTCGATCACGAGCCCCCTGGCGCCTGTGCGGTGCAGGATCGCCAGCGCGAACGGGGTCTCGACGAAGCCGTTGATGATCTTGCCGACGAGGTAGGCGCCCTTGTTGCGGTAGAACAGGCTCGACAACACCTGGAGCTGGAAGTTCGCGCGCGGCCGGAACCCGCCCAGCTCGGCCAGCATCGCGTGCAGCACGTGGTCGACGTCGCGCTCGAGGTCGTCGAAGGGCACGCTCAGCTGGAAGTGGTGCACGATGCGCAGCCAGGTCTCGCGCAGCGTCGCCTTGGTCGGGTAGTAGGCGCGGTAGGTCGGCAGCGCGGCCGGCTCCTCGTTCTCGATGTACTCGGTGCTGATCGCCGGCCGTACGAAGATGAAGTCGTTGCGGAAGTAGCTGCGGTGCAGCAGCTTGGCAGTGCAGGAGTTGAAGAAGGTCTCGGCCAGCTCCGGCTGGTGGTGGTCGATCAGCAGCCCGATGTAGTGCAGCTTGACCTGCTGCCAGCTGTCCATCGACAGCTCGTCGACGCCGAACTCGGTGCGCAGCCGCTCGACCGCTTCGTCGACGCGACGGTCATAGAACTCGATGCGCTCGCGCTGCGCGCGCTGCTGGCCCTGCCAGTCGGACTGCTCGAAGCGTGCCTTGGCGCGCCGGCTGGTCTCGCGGAACAGGCCGTAGTGGCGGTTGAAACCCTCGAGCATCGCGCGCGCGATGTCGAACGCACGCGGGTCGCTGAGCTGGTGCGGGAACATCGCGGCGTCGGTCCTCGGGTCAGTCCTCGGCCTGGTCAGCGGCGCGGGGGTAGCGCTTGAACGCGGCCGAGAACACCGACACGACGGTGTCGGAGCGGTCCATCGTGACGTCGAGATTCTTCAGCAGGCCGTCATGCAGCCGGTACACCCAGCCGTGCACCGCGATCGCCTGCCCGCGCGCCCAGGCGTCCTGCAGCACGGTCGACAGCGCCACGTTGCCGACCTGCTCGATGACGTTCATCTCGCACAACACATCTTCCTGCTGCTCGGGCGGCAGGTGTTCGATCCGGCCGCGGTGCCGCAGGCGCACGTCCTGCACGTGGCGCAGCCAGTTGTCCGACAGCCCGACGCGGGTGCCGCGCAGCGCCGCGCGCACGCCGGCGCAGCCGTAGTGGCCGACGACCATGATGTGCTGCACCTTCAGATGCTCGACCGCGAACTGGATCGTCGACAGCGCGTTGAGGTCCGAGTGCACGACCACGTTGGCGACGTTGCGGTGCACGAACACCTCGCCCGGGTCGAGCCCGGTGAGCTCGTTGGCAGGCACGCGGCTGTCGGCGCAGCCGATCCACATGTACTTCGGTGTCTGTTGCTGCGCCAAGCGGGTGAAGAAGCCCGGCTCGCGGGCAGTCGTCGCCGCCGCCCAGCGTCGGTTGTTGTCGAACAGCTCGTTCAGGTCGTTCACATCGTCTCCGCGAACAGCTCGCGCCCGATCAGCATGCGGCGGATCTCCGACGTGCCGGCGCCGATCTCGTAGAGCTTCGCGTCGCGCCACAGCCGCCCGAGCGGGTA
>JBDTUO010000631.1:0-1760 GCA_040007675.1 Rubrivivax sp. | reverse complement strand
GGATGTGTCCGCTGGGCGGTACACGGATGTTGCCGATGATCAGCTCGAAGACTTCCTCGGACAGCTGGGTCGCCGCGCTGCACAGGCTGCCAAGACGGCAATCTGATGTTGCGTTATCGGCTGTCGGACGCCGCGCAGGGCGATGTCCTCGGCATCCTCGCCTGGACACATGAGCAATTCGGCGAGGCCGCCCGACTGCGCTACGAGAGCCTGATCGTCGCCGCGCTCCGCGACGTGGCAAGCCAGTCCGACAGGCCAGGCAGTCTCGCGCGCCCCGAATTCGGCGCAGGTGTTCGGTCTTGGCACCTGCGACTGAGCCGGGACCACGTCAAGCCCGGTGTGGAGGCCGTCCGCCGACCGCGCCACTTTCTTGTCTACCGCTCTGAGCCTGCCCTGGTCGTGGTCGGTCGGGTGCTGCACGACGCCATGGAGTTCGCACGGCACCTGGACCGCGACACGGCTTGGGAGTAGTCGCTGGCGCGGCGGCCGTGTAGGCGTCCGGCAAGCCGCCCATGGCGAACGACTCTTCATGGCCGGGACTGCCAGGTGATCGCCGACAGCAGCCGCTCCGATCCTGACCGAAACTGCGCGCGCTGCGGCAGCACAGGCCGGGCAGATCAAACGACGCCCATGGTTCCGAGAAAGATCGCGACGATGCAGGTCAGGACGGGAATCACAACCGAAACGACGCCGATGTCGGCATAGCTCTGCTTGTGAGTCAGCTGCGTGATGCCCAGCAGCGTGATGACGGCGCCGTTGTGCGGCAGGCTGTCCAAACCGCCGCAAGCAATCGTCACGACGCGGTGCAGAACCTGAGGATCGATTCCGCGCGCAAGCGCGGCCTGGTAGAAAGTGTCGCCCATCGCGCCCAGGGCAATGCTCATGCCGCCTGAGGCCGACCCGGTAATGCCGGCGAGCGCCGATGTCGCAATGGCCGACGTGATCAGCGGGTTGTCGGAGATCGACAGCAGGGCCGCTTGAATCAGCGCGAATGCGCCGAGCGTCCTGATCACGTTGCCGTAGCCGACTTCGCTCGCTGTGTTCAAGATCGGCAACATCGAGCCGAAGACGCCGTTGTTGACCGACTCGCGGACGTTGCCGAAGCGCTTCCAGTTGACGACGACGGCGACGATCAACGCAACCACCAGCGCGATGATCAGCGACCAGATCCCGCGTACGGCGCCCAAGTTCGTCTCGAACGGCTTGGCCCGGAGGTAGTCAAAGTCGGGCGCACCCGCGTAGTACGCCCATTCGGAGATCACGTAATTCAGTATCAGTACGATGAGGATCGGCAGCACCGCAAGGCCGAAGCTGGGCAAGCTGCCGCCGGCAAACTCCTTGATCGTCTCGTTCGGATGATCGCCGTAGGTTTCACCCCGGGCGTTCGCCCGCTTGGCCCGCGATGTCAACCACCAGGTACCTGCGGCGAACATGATGAAGCCGGCGATGAGGCCCAGGATCGGAGCCGCATACACGGTGGTCTTGAAGAACGGCATCGGAATGGCGTTCTGGATCTGCGGTGTGCCGGGCAGCGCCGTCATGGTGAACGTGAACGAACCGAGTGCGATCGAGCCAGGAATCAGGAACTTGGGCGTCCCGGCTTCGCGGAAGAGGTGCGCGGCAATCGGATAAACCGCGAACGCGACGACGAACAGCGATACACCGCCGTACGTGAGGATGGCGCAGGCCAGTACGACGGCCAGGATCGCGCGCTGCTTGCCCACCTTCGTGGCGATGGCCAGCGCAATGGCTTTGGCGCT
>JBDTUO010000630.1:0-1761 GCA_040007675.1 Rubrivivax sp. | reverse complement strand
GCCATGCCCTCGATCACGATGTGCGGGTTGTAGGCGAGGATGTCGCGGTCCTTGCAGGTGCCTGGTTCACCTTCGTCGGAGTTGCACACCAGGTACTTCGGCCCCGGAAACGTGCGCGGCATGAAGCTCCACTTCAGACCGGTCGGGAAACCCGCACCGCCGCGCCCGCGCAGCGCGCTGAGCTTGACCTCGGCGATCACCTGCTCGGGCGTCATGGCCGGGCTGCCGTCGGTGCCGAGGATCCGGCGCAGCGCGGTGTAACCACCGCGGGCCACATAGTCGTCGAGGCGCCAGTTGCTGCCGTCGAGCCCGGCGACGATCTGCGGCTGCAGATGGCGGCCGTGGAAACAGGTCTCGTGGCCACGCGCCTGGAACTTGGACAGGTCGAGGGTCATTTCTGCCCCTCGTCTGCGGCGGCCCGCGATCGGTCACCCGGGTGGGCCGGTTGCGCCCTCAGCATCGACAGCAGCTCGTCGAGCCGTGCGTCACTCATGAAGCTCAGCATCTGGCGGTCGTTGACCAGCATCACCGGCGCATCGGCGCAGGCGCCGAGGCACTCGCTCGGCTGCACCGTGAAAACACCGTCGGCACTGCGGCCGTAGGGCTCCACGCCCAGCCGCTCGCACACGTGAGCCAGCGCATGGTCGCCGCCGCGCAGCTGGCACGGCAGGTTGGTGCAGACGTTGAGCTTGAAGCGCCCGACCGGTGCCTGGTTGTACATGTTGTAGAAGGTCGTCACCTCGTGCACCGCGATCTCCGGCATGCTCAGCAGCTCGGCGACGGCGGCCTCCACCGCAGGGGTGACGTGCCCGTGCTCGCGCTGCACGATGGCCAGGCAGGCCATCACGGCGCTGGCCTTGTGCTCCGGCGGGAACTTGGCGACTTCGCGCGCAAATTGCGCCAGCGTCTCGTCGCTGAACTTCATCGGTCGTTGATCCGTCATCTGTCGATCTCGCCGAACACGATGTCCATGGTGCCGATGATCGCGACGGCGTCCGCGATCATGTGCCCGCGCGCCATCTCGTCGAGCGCGGCCAGGTGCGGGAAGCCCGGCGGCCGGATCTTCAGCCGGTACGGCTTGTTGGCGCCGTCGCTCACCAGATAGATGCCGAACTCGCCCTTCGGGTGCTCGACCGCGGCATAGACCTCGCCTGCGGGCACGTGAAAACCTTCGGTGAAGAGCTTGAAGTGGTGGATCAGCTCTTCCATGCTCGACTTCATGTCGACGCGTGACGGCGGGGCGACCTTGTGGTTGTCGGTGATCACCGGGCCGGGGTTCGCCCGCAACCACGCCGAGCACTGCTGGATGATGCGGTTGGACTGCCGCATCTCCTCGACGCGCACGACGTAGCGGTCATAGGTGTCACCCTCGGTCCCGACCGGGATGTCGAAATCCATGCGGTCGTAGACCTCGTAGGGCTGCTTCTTGCGCAGGTCCCACGCGATGCCGGAGCCACGCAGCATCGGCCCGGTGAAGCCGAGGTTCAGTGCCCGCTCAGGCGAGACGACGCCGATGCCGACCGTGCGCTGCTTCCAGATGCGGTTGTCGGTCAGCAGCGTCTCGTAGTCATCGACATTGGCCGGGAAGCGCCGGCAGAAGTCGTCGATGAAGTCCAGCAGCGATCCCTGGCGGTTCGTGTTGAGCTTGTCGATCGCCTTCTGGTTGCGGATGCGGCTGGTGCGGTACTGCGGCATCTGGTCCGGCAGGTCGCGGTAGACGCCGCCCGGCCGGTAATACGCAGCGTGCATGCGCGCGCCCGA
>JBDTUO010000629.1:0-1777 GCA_040007675.1 Rubrivivax sp. | reverse complement strand
GTCAAGCTGATGACCGACGGCATCCTGCTGGCCGAGACGCAGGGCGACCCGCTGCTGCGCGCGTACGACACGCTGATCATCGACGAGGCGCACGAACGCAGCCTGAACATCGACTTCCTGCTCGGCTACCTGAAGTCGCTGCTGCCGCGGCGGCCGGACCTGAAGCTGATCATCACGTCGGCCACGATAGACGCCGACCGCTTTGCATCGCATTTCGCGACCCCCGGGGGGCCGGCGCCGGTGATCCAGGTGTCCGGGCGGCTGTTCCCGGTCGAGCAGCGCTGGCGTCCGATCGAGCCCGCGCCGCGGCGCGGAGAACGGCCCGAGCGTGGCGCGGCTGAGCGTGAACTGAACGACGCCATCGCCGAGGCCGTCGACGAGCTGTGGGCCGGCGGGCACGCGGGTGACATCCTCGTCTTCCTGCCTGGTGAACGCGAGATCCGGGACGCCGCGGACCACCTGCGACGCCACCTGGCGACGGCCGCGCGCGGCGGCACGCCGGCCGAGATCCTGCCGCTGTTCGCACGCCTGTCGCAGGCCGAGCAGGACCGCGTGTTCAGCGCCGGCAACGGGCGGCGGATCGTGCTGGCGACCAACGTCGCCGAGACCTCGCTGACGGTGCCGGGCATCCGATTCGTGATCGATGCCGGGCTCGCGCGCGTCAAGCGCTACAGCTACCGCAGCAAGGTCGAGCAATTGCAGGTCGAGCCGATCAGCCAGGCGGCCGCGGCGCAGCGCGCGGGCCGCTGCGGACGGGTCGCCGACGGCATCTGCATCCGGCTCTACGACGAGGAGGGTTTCGCTGCCCGCCCGCGTTTCACCGATCCGGAGATCCTGCGCAGTTCGCTCGCCGGCGTGATCCTGCGCATGAAGGCGCTCGGCCTCGGCGCGGTCGAGGACTTTCCGTTCATCGAGGCGCCACCGCGCAAGGCCGTCGCCGATGGCTACGCCTTGCTGGCCGAACTCGGCGCGGTCAACGATGCCAACGACCTGACGCCGACCGGCCACGAACTCGCGCGGCTGCCGCTGGACCCGCGCATCGGTCGCATGATCCTGGCCGCACGCGACCGCGGCGCGCTGACCGAAGTGCTCGTGATCGCCGCGGCCTTGAGCGTGCAGGACGTGCGCGATCGCCCGCTCGACCAGCAGCAGGCGGCCGACCAGAGGCACAAGCCCTTCGACGACGAACGCTCGGAGTTCGTCGGCACGCTCAAGCTCTGGGACTGGATCGAAGAAGGCCGGGGGCATGGCGACCAAGCCTTGCAGGCCGCGCCCTCGCAGAGCTCGGGCCGCTCGCCAGGCGCGGGGCCGTCCGCAGGGACGGCCCCGCGTCCAGGCTCGCCCCACAAGCTCAGCCATCGGCAGCAGGAGCAGCGGCTGCGCGAGCACTTCGTCAACCCGCGCCGCGTGCGCGAGTGGCGCGACGTGCACAGCCAGCTGCACACTGTCGTCGCCGAACACGGCTGGGCGCTCAACGGCGCGCCGGCGAGCTACGAGCAACTCCACCAGGCGCTGCTCGCCGGCCTGCTCGGCAACATCGGCGTCAAGGCCGACGACGACGAGCACTACCTCGGCGCGCGCGGCATCCGCTTCTGGCGGCACCCGGGCACCCACCTGAGCAAGAAGCCCGGGCGCTGGCTGGTCGCGGCGGAGCTGGTCGAGACGACGCGGCTGTTCGGGCGCGGGCTGGCCGCGATCGACCCGGCCTGGATCCCGCCGATCGCCGGCCACCTGCTGAAGACGCAGCTGCTCGAGCCGCACTGGGAGAAGAAGGCCG
>JBDTUO010000628.1:0-1789 GCA_040007675.1 Rubrivivax sp. | reverse complement strand
GACGCGAACATCGCGCCCGACACGCCGCCGAAGGTGGCGCCCATGCCGAACGCGAGCAGCTTCATGTTGCGGGTATTGATGCCCATCGCCTTGGCGGCGACCTCGTCCTCGCGGATCGCCATCCAGGCGCGGCCGATGCGCGAGGTTTCGAGCCGGTGGCAGATCAGCACGCTGAACACCACGAGCAGCAGGAACAGGTAGAAGTACAGCGTCACCGATGGAATCTCGAACCCGCCGATCTTGATGCCCTTGCTGATGTTGAAGCCCAGCACGTGCATCGCGTCGATGCGGTCGAGACCACGCGGGCCGTTCGTGATGTTGATCGGATGTTCCAGGTTGTTCAGGAACACCCGGATGATTTCGCCGAAACCGAGCGTGACGATCGCGAGATAGTCGCCGCGCAGCTTGAGCACCGGCGTGCCGAGCAGCACGCCGAACAGCGCCGCCAGCGCCGCGGCCGCTGGCACGACGATCACGAACGGCGAGTGCATCCCCTCCGGGAACAGCGCCGCGATCCACGGAAAGTTCTCCACCAGGTGCGGGCTGGCGAGCAACGCGTACATGTAGGCGCCGACCGCATAGAACGCCACGTAGCCGAGGTCCAGCAGCCCGGCGTAGCCGACGACGATGTTCAGCCCGAGCGCGAGCAGTACGTAGAGCATCGCGATCGCGAGGATGCGCACCCAGCCGGCGCCGAACTGCTGCGCGAACAGCGGCAGCGCGATCAGCGCGACCGCGGCGATCAGGAAGACGAAGATGCGGTTGTCCTTCATGGGGCGGCTTCCGGGGGGTCAGGCGCGGTCCGCGACGCGTTCGCCGAGCAGACCGGAAGGGCGCAGCGTCAACACCAGGATCAACGCCGTGAACGCGAAGATGTCGGCGTACTGGCTGCCGAGCACGCCCCCGGTCAGCGGGCCCAGGTAGCCGGCACCGATGGCCTCCACCAGACCGAGCAGGATCGCGCCGACGACCGCACCGGCGAGGTTGCCGATGCCCCCGAGCACCGCCGCCGTGAAGGCCTTGAGGCCCGGAAGGAAACCCATCGAATGCTGCACGGTGCCGTAGTTGGCGGCCCACATCACGCCCGCCACCGCTGCGAGCGCGGCGCCGATGATGAAGGTGGCCGAGATCACCATGTCGGGCCGCACGCCCATCAGCGCCGCGACACGCGGGTTCTCCGCCGTCGCGCGCATCGCCCGGCCCAACTTGGTGCGGTTGACGAGCCAGGTCAGCCCCGCCAGCAACATCGCCGTGACCCCCAGGATCAGGATCTGCGTGACGCTGATGACGGCGCCGCCGATTTCGATCGGTTCGGTCGGCAGCAGCAGCGGATACGGCTTCGGGTTGGGCTGCCAGATGATCATGGCCAGCGTCTGCAGCAGCAGACTGACACCCATCGCCGTGATCAACGGTGCGAGCCGCGGGGCACTGCGCAGCGGCCGGTACGCGATCTTCTCGATCGTGAAGTTGAGCGCGGCGCAGATGATGATCGCGGCCACCAGCGAGATCAGCATGATCAGCCACCCGGGCAGGCCGGAGTCGGCCAGCGCCGACACCACGGTCCAGCTCGTCAGCGCCCCGACCATCAGCACCTCGCCGTGCGCGAAATTGATCAGGTTGATGATGCCGTAGACCATCGTGTAGCCCAGGGCCACCAGCGCGTACATGCTGCCGAGCACCAGACCGTTGATGATCTGCTGAAGGAAGATGTCCATCGGGGGTCTCCTGTAGGCCCTAGGGCGCGCGCGGAGCGACCGCGCGGACCGTGCGCAAGGCTCGGCGCCGCGGC
>JBDTUO010000627.1:0-1790 GCA_040007675.1 Rubrivivax sp. | reverse complement strand
CGGCTGCCGGTGGCGCGCGCGATCGCGTCGCTCCGCACGCCGGCCATCACGCTCAGCTGCAGTGCGTCACCGACGAACGCGGCGCACGGCGCCGCCGCTTCGGCAAAGGCCTGCGGCTTGACGGCCCAGACGATGACGTCGGCGTCGGCCAGGCGCGCGTCGGCGGCCGCCTGCGGTGCGATGCCATGCGCCGCCGCGAGCCGCTCGCGCTGCGCCGCCAGGGGCTCGACGACGCGGATCGCCGCCGGGTCGTGGCCGGTGCGCAGCAGGCCGCCGATCAACGCGCCGGCCATGTTGCCGCCGCCGATGAAGGCGGTGACGGCGGGTGTGCGGGGGTCTCCGCGGGGCATGCGGCCAGTGTAGGGCGGGCTTGCCGATGCCGGCGTGCGCGGGCAATGATGCAGACGGGGCATGGCGGTCCGTGACACATTCGGCGTGCACCCTTCTACAGTGCGCACACACCGCGCGAAACCGTGCGGCCGTGCGCGACCGGAGCAGCCTCGACACCATGAACATCAATCAACCCCTGTCATTCGTACAGCCGACCGCGGACAGCCCCTGGGGTACCTACCAGGCGCAGATCGATCGCGTCGAACCCTACCTGGGCCGCCTCGGTCGCTGGATCGAAACGGTGCGCCGGCCCAAGCGGGTGCTGATCGTCGACGTCCCGATCGAGATGGACGACGGCACGATCAGCCACTTCGAGGGCTACCGCGTGCAGCACTCGCTGACGCGCGGGCCCGGCAAGGGCGGCGTGCGCTACCACCCGGACGTGACGCTCGAGGAGGTGATGGCGCTGTCGGGCTGGATGAGCATCAAGAACGCCGCCGTCAACCTGCCTTTCGGCGGCGCCAAGGGCGGCATCCGGGTCGACCCGTCAAAACTGTCGCAGCGCGAGCTGGAGAAGATGACCCGCCGCTACACGAGCGAGATCGGCATCATCATCGGCCCGCAGCGCGACATCCCGGCGCCGGACGTCAACACCAACGGCCAGATCATGGCCTGGATGATGGACACCTACTCGGCCAACGTCGGGGCCACCGCGACCGGCGTCGTGACCGGCAAGCCGGTCGACCTCGGCGGCTCGCAGGGGCGCATCAAGGCCACCGGCCGCGGCGTCTTCGTGACCGGCCGCGAGGCCGCGCGCCGCATCGGGCTGCCGCTGGACGGCGGCCGGGTCGCGGTCCAGGGTTTCGGCAACGTGGGTTCATCGGCGGCCGAGCTGTTCTACCAGGCCGGCGCGAAGATCGTCGCGATCCAGGACCACTCGGGCACGCTCGCGAACCCGGCCGGCTTCGAGCTCGCCGACCTGATGCCGCACATGCGCCTCGCGGGCGGCGTCGCCGGCTTCACCGGCGCCGAGCCGATCGACGGCGAGTCGTTCTGGGACACCCCGTGCGACATCCTGATCGCGGCCGCACTGGAGGGGCAGATCACCGCCGCCCGCGCCGGACGCATCCAGGCGCGCATGGTGCTCGAGGGCGCAAACGGGCCGACGGTGCCGTCTGCCGACGACGTGCTCGCCGAGCGCGGCATCCTCGTCGTGCCCGACGTGATCTGCAACGCGGGCGGTGTGACGGTCAGCTACTTCGAGTGGGTGCAGGACTTCTCGTCGTTCTTCTGGACCGAGGACGAGATCAACCTGCGGCTCGACAAGATCATGGTCGGCGCGCTGCGCCACATCTACGAGAAGGCCGAACAGCACCACATCAGCCTGCGCACCGCGACCTTTGCGGTCGCCTGCGAACGCATCCTCAGTGCGCGCGACCAGCGCGGCCTTTATCCGTGAG
>JBDTUO010000626.1:0-1808 GCA_040007675.1 Rubrivivax sp. | reverse complement strand
CGGCGTGATCGTGTTCGACGGCGACGGTCGCATCGACACCGCGAACCCGGGCGCCACGCGCATCCTGCGGCTGCCGCTGGCGGCGTGGCGCGGCCAGCGCCTGCACGAGCGGCCCGAGCTGCAGGACTTTGCGCGCGTCGTCGACCAGCGCTTCGAGCTGCTCGCGACCAGCCCCGAGGCGGGTGAACGCGACCACTGGCAGGAGGCCTTCGAGGTGCGGTCGACCCCTGATGCGCGGGCGAACCAGTCGCTGCTGCTGCGCGGCGCGCTGCTGCCGCACGACGCCCGGCTGCTCGTCTTCGACGACATCACCGAGGTCGTCTCGGCGCAGCGCTCCCAGGCCTGGGCCGAGGTGGCGCGGCGGCTCGCGCACGAGATCAAGAACCCGCTGACGCCGATCCAGCTCTCGGCCGAGCGGCTCGAACACAAGCTGCACGACCGGCTGGCCGGCCCCGATGCCGCGCTGCTGACGCGCTCGGTCGCCACCATCGTCAGCCAGGTGCAGGCGATGCAGCAGCTCGTCAACGAGTTCCGCGACTACGCGCGGCTGCCCGCTGCCCAGCTCCACCCGGTCGCGCTCAACACGCTGGTCGCCGACGTGCTGGGCCTGTATGGCGACGTCCACGACAGTGGCCGCCTGTCGGCGCGGCTGGAGGACGCCTTGCCACTGGTGCGCGGCGACGCCAGCCAGCTGCGCCAGGTGATCCACAACCTGGTGCAGAACGCGCTCGATGCGGTCGCCGAGCGACCGGGTGCGCATGTGGAGGTCTCGACCTCGGCTGCCCGCGGCGAGGACGGCGCGCTGCGCGCGGTGCGGCTGACGGTGCTCGACAACGGCCCAGGCTTTGCCGACAGCGTGCTCAAGCGCGCCTTCGAGCCCTACGTCACCACGAAGCCCAAAGGCACCGGGCTCGGGCTGGCGGTGGTCAAGAAGATCGCCGACGAACACGGCGCGCGGCTGCGCGTGGTGAACGTGCACGAGGCAGACGACCCCGACCAAGCCGTCGCGGGGGCCCGGGTTTCGCTATCATTTTCCGACTTCGCCCCGCCGCAGGCGGCCGCCGACCCCGGCGCCGGCTGACCGACGCGCCCTCCGAGACCCGCACGCGCACCGAGGCTCACTGCCCAGATGGCCATCATTCTTGTAGTGGACGACGAGCTCGGCATCCGGGCCCTGCTGTCCGAGATCCTGACCGATGAAGGTCACACGGTCGAGCTGGCCGAGAACGCCGCGCAGGCGCGCGAGCTGCGCGAGCGCATGCGGCCGGACCTGGTGCTGCTGGACATCTGGATGCCCGACGTCGACGGCATCACGCTGCTGAAGGAGTGGGGCGCGAGCGGGCAGCTGTCGATGCCGGTCATCATGATGAGCGGGCACGGCACGATAGACACTGCGGTCGAGGCGACGAAGTTCGGCGCCCTCGCGTTCCTCGAAAAACCCATCACGCTGCAGAAGCTGCTGCGCACCGTCGAGCAGGGCCTGGCGCGCCAGCTGCCGCGCGGGGGTGTGGGGGGGGGCGGCGGTGCGCCGCTGACCGACCACGGCGGCGGCGGCATGCCGTCGCTGGCCGGCGGCAGCACGCTGGCGCCGTCGCTCGGCGGCGTGTCGATGACGCTGGGGCATGCGCTGCCGCCGCTGTTGCCGATCGGCCCGCAGCCGCAGCAGAGCTTCGACCTCGACCGCCCGCTGCGCGAGGCGCGCGACGTGTTCGAGAAGAGCTACTTCGAGTTCCACCTGGCCAAGGAAGGCGGCTCGATGACGCGCGTGGCCGAGAAGACCGGGCTGGAGCGCACCCACCTGTACCGCA
>JBDTUO010000625.1:0-1809 GCA_040007675.1 Rubrivivax sp. | reverse complement strand
CGATCGTCGGCGTCGTGCCGCCGGGTGAACGCGCCACCGTGCCGGGCCTGAACTACGCCGCGACACCGGCGAGCGACTTCATCTGCGGCACGCTGCAGCTGGCGGCCGGCATGAACCTGCACGTGTTCACGACCGGCCGCGGAACGCCCTACGGTCTGGCGGCCTGCCCGGTGGTCAAGGTGGCCACGCGCAGCGAACTGGCGCGCCGCTGGCACGACCTGATGGACCTGGACGCCGGGCCGATCGCCGACGGCTCGCTGACGATCCCGCAGGTCGGCGAAGCCCTGTTGCAGCTGTTGCTGGCGACCGCGTCCGGGCAGCGCACCTGGGCCGAGCGGCACGGCCTGCACAACGCGCTGGTGCTGTTCAATCCGGCGCCGGTGACCTGAGGCGCCGGCCCCATTCGGTCGCCACGCACGGGCCGGCCCGGGTCGCGCGCCCGTCGACGGGCTGCCATACTGCGGCGCCTCCTGCCCCGCACCGCCCATGTCGATCGAGCTCCCGGCCCACCTCGGCCGCTACCGGCTGACCCGGGTGCGGGGACAGGGCGCCATGGGCGTCGTGTACGAGGCGGAGGACAGCCGGCTTGGCCGCGTGGTCGCGGTCAAGACGGTGCAGCGCAACGTGCTGTTCGATGAGTCGACCGCGAGCGACTTCGCCGAACGCTTCGAGCGGGAGGCGCGCGCCGCGGCCAGCCTGTCGCACCCGAACATCGTCACCGTGTACGACTTCGGCGAGCACGACGGCAGCTCGTACATCGTGATGGAGCTGGTGCGCGGGCGCGAACTCGCGCAGTCGTTCGACGCCGGCCAGCGACCGTCGCTGCGCGAATCCGTGCGCATCGTGGCCGAGTTGCTCGACGCGCTCGACTACGCCCACCGGCAAGGCGTCGTGCACCGCGACATCAAGCCGGCCAACGTCATGCTCGACGAAACCGGCCGCGTCAAGCTGACCGATTTCGGCGTCGCCCGCGTGGCGACCACGGCGCAGGAGCGCACGATGCCCGGCACCCAGGTCGGCACGCCGAGCTACATGGCGCCCGAGCAGATCCTCGGCACGGCGGTAGGCTCGCGCGCCGACATCTTCGCCGCCGGCGTCGTGCTGTACCAGTGCCTCACCGGTCAGCGCCCGTTCAGCGGCGGCGGCGCGTTCCAGATCCAGCGCCAGATCGTGCAGGACGAACCGCGCCCGCCGTCGTCGCTGGTGAGTGAGCTGCCGCCGACGATGGATGGCGTCGTCGCGCGCGCGCTGGCCAAGCGGCCGGAAGACCGCTACCAGACTGCGGCGCAGTTCGCCACCGATCTGCGCGCGACCCTCGGCGCCGAGAGCACCGATCCCGGCCTTCTTGCGCCCGCTGAGCACGACCCGGATGCCACCATCGTGATGCGGCCAGGCGCGTGGCCGCCGGCCGGCCTGCGCGCGGCACCGACCGGTGCCACCGTCGGGTCGACCGGTCTGCGCAGTGGAGCGGGCGTCGGTCCGGGCACCGCGCCGTCGGCGACGCGGTCGACCGCCGCCGGCCCGGCGCCCCCGACGACCGGGGCGCGAGCCGCTGCGTTCGAGCCGACGCGGGTGGCGCCACGGCCACCGTCGATCCCGCCAACCGCACGTGCCGCGGAGGAGACGGCTGCCGCCACGTCGGCACCGGGCCCGGCCGCCGCGATGCCGGCGCCGGCCGTCGCGCCGGCGCGCGCGAAGGCTCGCCCGAAGGTCGCTGCGCTGATCGGCGCGGCACTCTTGGTGGCCCTGCTCGCTGCCGCCGCCTTCGCCTGGCGCAGCTGGAGTCCCTCGCCGCCGGCGCCGACGCGG
>JBDTUO010000624.1:0-1828 GCA_040007675.1 Rubrivivax sp. | reverse complement strand
GCTGGCGATGCTGGCCAACCTGCCGTTCAAGCGCCGCTGGCCGGTGCGGCTGGCGTTGCTGCTGCCGTGGGCGCTGCCGCTGGCGTTCGCCGGGCTGATCTTCGCGTGGTTCTTCCACACCGAGTACGGCTTCGTCAACGACCTGATGCAGCGCGCCGGCGCGGCGCCGACGATGTGGCTGCTGCGCCCGAACTGGGCGATGACCGCGATCTGCATCACGATCATCTGGAAGAGCAGCAGCTTCATGGCGCTGATCCTGCTGGCGGGGCTGCAGATGATCCCGTCGTCGCTGTACGAGGCGGCCGAGGTCGACGGCGCGTCGAACTGGCAGCAGTTCCGCGAGATCACGCTGCCGATGCTGATGCCGTCGATCGTCGTCGCGCTGATCTTCCGCACGATCACCGCGCTGCAGACCTTCGACATCCCGTACACGATGACGCGCGGCGGCCCGGGCAACGCGACCGAGACACTGGCGATGCTGATCCACAAGAACTCGATCGAGTACGGCGACATCGGCTACAGCTCGACGCTGGCGGTGTTCATGTTCGTGCTGTCGCTGCTGATCACCGCGGTCTACCTGCGCCGCATCGCGACCCAGGCATGACGGCACCCGTCACTGCATCGGCCTGGTCCGGCCCGCGGCTGCGCTGGATCGCAGCGGCGATCGTCGTCATCAATGGCTTCTTCCCGGCCGTGTGGATCCTGCTGACCTCGCTGAAGACCGAGACCGAGCTGGTGACGCGGCCGATCAGCTACTGGCCGCGCAACGCGACGCTGCAGAACTACGTCGCCGCGTTCACCGACCAGCCGCTGTGGCGCTTCATCGGCAACAGCGCGGCCGTCGCCGGCCTCTCGACCGCGGTGACGCTCGTGGTCTCGGCGCTGGCCGCGTACGCCATCGCGCGCCTGAACCTGCGGCGTCGGCAATGGATCCTGACCGCGATCATCGCCAGCAGCATGTTCCCGCTCATCACGCTGCTGGTGCCGATCTTCGAGACCATGCGCGCGTTCGGGCTGCTGAACACCTACGTGGCACTCGTGCTGCCGTACACCGTGCTGAGCCTGCCGGTGTGCACGCTGGTGCTCGTGAGCTTCTTCCAGAGCATTCCGCGCGACCTCGAGAACGCTGCGATGATCGACGGCTGCACGCGGCTCGGCGCGCTGTGGCGCGTCGTCGTGCCGCTCGCCGCGCCGGGCGTGTTCACCGCCGGCATCCTCAGCTTCGTCAACGCCTGGGACGAGTTCCTGCTCGCGTTGAGCCTGAACTCGAGCCCGACGATGCGCACCTTGCCGGTCGGCATCACGCTGTACCAGACCGAATTCGTGTTCCCGTGGCCGGTCATCTCGGCCGCGCTGGTGGTGGCCATCGTGCCGATCGCGGTGCTGATCGCGGCGTTCCAGGAGCGCGTGGTCGGCGGGTTGACGCAGGGGGGATTGAAGGGGTGAGCACGCGCGGTCGATTCGGCGTTTCATTCGTCGCGGCGCTGCGGCACACATCAGGCGGTGTCGCTGTGGCGCGGTGCGGCAGGCGGCATCCGACACGGCCTCACGGGGCAGCGGTCGGCGCGGCGCACCGACTCCCCTGCGATGCTCGGCCCGAGGTCGCGCCGCCGAACTCGCTGCGCTCAGACAGCGGCGGCGAGTCAGTTGACATAGCGCGCTGCGCGCGCCGACCCCGGGCCTGCGCTTCTCGGCGCCGCCCAGATCGCCCGTGCCGGATGCCACCTGCCGCGCAGGCACCGATGTTTGCGCACGAGCGGAAAGCCGCAACCGCCGGGGCCGGGCGGCGGGTTGTGCCCGGCGGGGCGAATCGGCGCCGCCGAGAAGC
>JBDTUO010000623.1:0-1833 GCA_040007675.1 Rubrivivax sp. | reverse complement strand
CGAAAGCGCCACGAAGGCCCGTAGCTTGTCGGCCAGGTCAGCGGAGTCGCGCGGACGGACCAGCCAGCCGTTGAGACCGTCGAGCACGCAGTCCCGACAGCCCGGCACGTCGGTCGCGATGACGGGCAGGGCCATCGCGGCGCCTTCGAGCAGCGAGCGCGGCACGCCTTCACGATAAGACGGCAGCACGATGGCGTCGGCCGCCGAGAGGTGCGGCCGGATGTCGTCCGCGAATCCGAGGTATTCGATCACGCCTTCCGCGTGCCACTCGTCGATCTGGCTGCGTGTCGGCCCGCGCGCGGGCTCGTCGATCGCTCCAATCAATGCAAAACGCAGCGGGAGGCGTTCTGCGCGAAGGGTCCGCGCGGCTTCGATGTACTCCGCCAGCCCCTTTTCCCAGAGCAATCGGGCGACCATCAGGACGCGGATCTCCGGCGATCGGGCCGCCCCTGCGGGCAGCGCCGCCGGCACGAAGTGTTGCAGATCGACGCCCGATCCGGGCAGTCGCAGAGACCGTCCGCGCTCGACGATCCCCAGCCGCTCGAACTCGCGCTGGTCGTCTTCGTTCTGGAAGAAGACCTGGTGCGCGCGGGCGAGGCACCAGCGATACAGCCGCTCGACTGCGGGCGTGATCCAGTTGCGCTGCACGAACGCGCGCCCTAGACCGGACACGTTGACGATCTGCGCAACCTGAAGGCCCACGCCAGCCAGTGCGGTGTACAGGTTTCCCTTGGGCGTGTAGCTCAGCACGGCCTGCACGCCGTGTTCGCGCAGCGCACGGCGCAACGCGACCACGGTGGCGGCCTCACGCAGCGGCTGCGTTCCGCTGCCGGTAAACCCGATGTCGTGTACCGGCCAGCCCAGCGTTCGCAGGCGGTCGGAGTAGTCGTCCGCGCCGGCCAGCACAACCACCTCATGACCAGCCTCGCGCAGCGCGTGCAGCAGGTTGCGACGGAAGTTGTACGCGTACCAGGCGGTGTTGGTGACCAGCGCCAGCTTCATTCAGTTCGGCCCGGCGGCCTGCTGCTCCAGCCAGGCCTGGAAGGTCAGCACGTTCCACAACGCGTACTGCTGGTCGTCGGTGCGGTCGAGATGCGCCTGCCAGGTCGCGCGGATCGGCTCCGCCGCGAGGTAGCCCTCGGCGCGCAGCCGGCCGGCGTCGAGCAGCGACTCGGCCCAGTCGCGCAGCGGCCCCCGCAGCCAGTGGTCGATCGGGACGCCGAAACCCATCTTCGGTCGCTCGACGAGCGTGCGCGGCACGTGCCGGAACAGCACTTCCCGCAGCGCCCACTTGCCGACGCCGTCGCGCAGCTTCAGCGACATCGGCATGCGCCAGGCGTGTTCGACCACCTGGTGGTCGAGAAACGGCACCCGGGTTTCGAGCGAGACCGCCATCGCGGCGCGGTCCACCTTGACGAGGATGTCGTCCGGCAGGTAGGTCAGGGTGTCGTACGCCATCATGCGGGCGACGTCCGGCAGCGCCGCCAGCGGGGACGCGGCCCCGGTCAGCAGCGACTTCGGCTCCGCCACGCCGGGCACGACGAGCGCCGGGTCGGACCACTGCGAGACGGTGTGCAGGTAGAGGGCGTCGGCGTTGTCGGCGCGCATCGCGCGCGCGCCCTTGTGCACCTTCTCGCCGAAACGCGTGTAGGCCGGCACCCGGGCGCTGGCCTTGCGCGCCATGCCGTGCAGTCCGGTCCAGGCACGCGCCGGCAGCGCGAGCAGCGCGCCGGAGGCGAGCTGCCGCAGCGGCGCCGGGATCGCCTGCATTCGGCCCCAGGCCCGCTGCGTGATGGGCGCCTTCCGGCCCTCGGCGTAGGCGTGCCAGGCAAT
>JBDTUO010000622.1:0-1838 GCA_040007675.1 Rubrivivax sp. | reverse complement strand
CTGGCCGTGCGCGAGGGCCTGCCGCCCTCGGCGTGGGGCGAGAATTCCGAGGCGCTGTTCCTGACGAGTTCGTTCGTGCACCCGGATGCCGCGACGGCGGCTCGCCGGTTTGCCAACGAGGAGGAGGCTTTCGTCTACAGCCGCTTCGGTAACCCGACCGTCACGACGATGGAGCGCCGGCTCGCGGCGATGGAGGGCACCGAGGCCTGCGTCGGCACCGCCAGCGGCATGGCCGCGATCCTGCTGACGGTGATGGCGCTGCTGAAGTCGGGCGACCATGTGATCTGCTCGCGCAGCGTGTTCGGATCGACGATCAAGCTGCTGCAGGCCGAGTTCGGCAAGTTCGGCGTCATGACCACCTTCGTGTCGCAGACCGACCCCGCGGAATGGGCCGCGGCGGTGCAGCCGAACACCAAGCTGCTGTTCGCCGAGACGCCGAGCAACCCGCTGACGGAGGTCTGCGACATCGCGGCGCTGGCCGCGATCGCCCGCCGCGCCGGCGCGCTGCTGGCGGTCGACAACTGCTTCTGCTCGCCCGCGCTGCAGCAGCCGGTGCGACTCGGGGCCGACCTCGTGATCCACTCGGGCACGAAGTACCTCGACGGCCAGGGCCGGGTCGTTGCCGGCGCGGTGTGCGGCAGTGCCGAGTTGATCGATGGCGCGTTCATCCCGGTGCTGCGCAGCGCCGGCATGAGCCTGTCGCCGTTCAACGCCTGGGTGATCCTGAAGGGGCTGGAGACGCTCGGCATCCGCATGCAGGTGCAGAGCGCGCGCGCGCTCGAGCTGGCCCATTGGCTCGAGGCGCAGCCCGGCGTCGAGCGCGTCTACCACCCGTCGCTGCCCTCACACCCGCAGCATGCGCTGGCGATGGCGCAGCAGTCGGGGCAGGGCGGGGCAGTGGTTTCCTTCGTCGCGCGCGGCGGTCGCGCGGGCGCGTTCGCGACGATCGACGCCACGCGCATCTGCTCGATCACCGCCAACCTCGGCGATACCAAGACCACCATCACGCACCCGGGCAGCACCTCGCACGGGCGGCTGACCGAGCCGCAGCGGCTCGCGGTCGGCATCGTGCCGGGGCTGGTGCGCGTTGCCGTCGGACTGGAAGATCTGGCCGACCTGAAGGCCGACCTCGCGCGTGGACTCGACGCGCTGGCGCGGGGGTGACGGCGCGATGAAGACGCCGGTCCGCACCCGCATCGCGCCGTCGCCGACCGGCTTGCTGCACCTGGGCACGGCGCGCACGGCGCTGTTCGCGTGGGCCTACGCGCGCCACCACGGCGGCACGTTCGTGCTGCGCATCGAGGACACCGACGTCGAGCGCAGCACGCAGGCGGCGGTGGACCAGATCGTCGAGGCGCTGGCGTGGCTGGGGCTCGACCATGACGAGGGGCCGTTCTTCCAGATGCAGCGGCTGGAGCGCTACCGCGAGGTGATCGCGCGGCTGCTGGCCGAGGGGCTCGCCTACCGTTGCTGGTGCACGCCGGCCGAACTCGACGCGATGCGCGAGGCGCAGCGCGCACGGGGTGAGAAGCCGCGCTACGACGGTCGCTGGCGGCCCGAGCCCGGCAAGGGGCTGCCGCCCGTGCCGGACGACGTGCCGCCGGTGGTGCGGTTCCGCAACCCGCCCGCAGGTAGCGTCGCGTGGGACGACGGCTGCAAGGGTGCGATAGTGTTCGACAACGGTGAGCTCGACGACCTCGTGATCGCGCGCTCCGACGGCACGCCGACCTACAACTTCTGCGTCGTCGTCGACGACCTCGACATGGGCATCACGCACGTGATCCGCGGCGACGATCACGTCAACAACACGCCGCGCCAGATCAACATCCTGCGCGCGC
>JBDTUO010000621.1:0-1840 GCA_040007675.1 Rubrivivax sp. | reverse complement strand
GCCCGCTGTGCACGCCGACGCCGACCGCGCGCGTGATCGACTTGAGGGTGCGCTGGCGCAGCATGGTGGCGCAGATTGTCCCGCACTGGCCGCGCTTCGTCGCATGCCGGCTGACGTGGCCTTGCGCGGCGTTGGACAATCGGCGCCTCGTCGCGCACCCCACCGAGACACCGATGATCCGCCCGCCCCTGGACAAGACGCTGCTGGCACTGCTGCTGGCTGCCTGCACCCTCACTGCCACCCCCACCGCCATGGCCCAACGCCCCGACACCCGCGACCGCATGAAGATCCCGGCCGAATACCGCTGGGACTTCGCGCCGATCTTCCCGAGCTGGGACGCCTGGGAGCAGGCGCTCAAGGCGATGGAGGAGAAGATGGACCGCTTCGCGGCGCTGAAGGGATCGCTCGCGAGCGGCCCCGATGCGCTGCTGCGTGCCTACCGCGACCTCGACGAGATCGGCAAGCTGCAGTACCTCACCTACCGCTATCCCCAGTTGCAGCGCGACGTCGACACGCGCGAGCAATCGGTGGCCGGTCGCTTCCAGCGCATCGGCGCGGTGTTCGCCAAGTTCGACACGGCCACCGCGTGGTTCACCCCGGAGCTGCTGAAGATCCCCGAGGCCACGGTGCGCGGCTGGATCGACCGCACGCCCGCGCTGCAGCCCTACCGCTACCCGATCCTCGACGCCTTCCGGCGCCAGGCGCATGTGCTCGACGAGGCGGGCGAACGGCTGCTCGCGCTGTCCAGCCGTTTCGGCGAGACGCCGCGCAACGCGTATTCCGAGCTCTCCACCTCCGACATCAAGTGGCCGAAGATCACGACCGCCGACGGCAAGGAAGTCACGCTGTCGCCGGGCAACTACTCGGCCTTGCTCGAAAGCGCACGTGACCAGGGTGACCGCGCGAAGGCCGCGGCTGCGCACGTCGGCACCTATGGCGCCAACGTGCACACCTACGCCGCGTTGTACGACGGCGTGCTGCAGCGCGACTGGTACCTCGCGCAGGCGCGCAACTTCCCGACCACGCTCGACGCCGCGCTGGACGACAACGCGATCCCGCGCGCGGTCGTCGAGACGCTGGTGCAGACCACGCGCGCCGGCACCGGCCCGCTGCAACGCTACGCCCGGCTGCGCCAACGGCTGCTCGGGCTGAAGGAGTACCACCTCTACGACGGCTCGCTGCCGATCTTCCAGAGCGACCAGACCTACCCGTACGAGAAGGCCAAGTCGCTCGCGCTGGCGTCGGTGGCGCCGCTCGGCGCCGACTACGGCGCGAAATACCAGCGCTTCGTCTCCGGTGGCCGCATCGACGTCTACGAAAACGAAGGCAAGAAGAGCGGCGCGTACAGCGCCGGCGTCTATGGGGTCGGCCCGTACCTGCTGCTGAACTACAACGACACGCTGGACTCGATGTTCACGTTCGCGCACGAGGCCGGGCACGCGATGCACACCGTGCTGTCGTACGAGACCCAGCCGTACGCGACCGCCAGCTACACGATCTTCGTCGCCGAGGTGGCGTCGACGATGAACGAGCGGCTGCTGCTCGAACACCTGCTGCAGCAGACGACCGACCCGAAGGAGCGTTTCCTGCTGCTGCAGCATGCGGTGGACCAGATCGTCGGCACCTTCTACACGCAGGTGATGTTCGCCGACTACGAGCTGCAGGCCCACCGGCGCGTCGAGCAGGGCCAGCCAGTCACGCCGGAGGTGCTGAGCGACATCTACAAGGGCCTGCTGAAGGACTACTACGGCGACGCGGTCACGGTGGACGACTTCTACCGCTGGACCTGGGCGCGCATCCCGCACTTCTACCAGTCGCCGTACTACGTCTACCAGTACGC
>JBDTUO010000620.1:0-1849 GCA_040007675.1 Rubrivivax sp. | reverse complement strand
CGAAGCTGAAGTTGCCCAGCATCTCGAAGAAGGTGTGGTGGCGTGCCGTGTAGCCGACGTTCTCGAGATCGTTGTGCTTGCCGCCGGCGCGGATGCACTTCTGCGCCGTCGCCGCGCGCGAGTACGAGCGCTTGTCGAACCCGAGGAACACGTCCTTGAACTGGTTCATGCCCGCGTTCGTGAACAGCAGGGTCGGGTCGTCGCCCGGCACGACCGGGCTCGACGCGACGACCTGATGCCCCTTGGAGGCGAAGTAGCTCAGGAAGGTGGAACGGATCTCGGCGGCTTTCATGAGGCAGATTCTATGCAGCCACCCCGGTCTTCACGGGCGGTCCGGAATTGGCCCCAGCAGGACTCCGCATGAACGGCGCGTTGGCCGTCGACCCGCTGATCCACGCCGGCGTGCAGCTTGGCGGCACGAACGACGGGCACGCAGTCGAGTGACGCGCCCGACGCGCTAGAGTCAAAGGCCGACCTCGCACGGAGAGACCCCCATGGACACCACGTCGTCGCCACTGGCGGCCCTGAACGACCCGAGCCTGTTGAAGACCGCCGGCTTGATCGGTGGCGAGTGGGTCGGTGGCGGCGGCCACTTCGAGGTGCGGGACCCCGCCACCGGAGGGCTGCTGGCCGAGGTCGCGAACCTCCGTGCGGCCGACGCCGAGGCCGCGATCGCCGCTGCCGCGCAGGCCTGGCCGGCCTGGCGCGCCCGCCCGGCGAAGGAACGTGCGGCGGTGCTGATGCGCTGGTTCGCGCTGCTGAACCAGCACGCCGATGACCTGGCGCGCATCATGACCGCCGAGCAGGGCAAGCCGCTGGCCGAGGCCAAGGGTGAGGTCGGCTACGGCGCCAGCTTCATCGAGTGGTTCGCCGAGGAGGCCAAGCGAGTCTATGGCGAGACGATTCCCACCACCGATGGCAACAAGCGCTACCTGGTTCTGAAGCAGCCGGTCGGCGTCTGCGCGGCGATCACGCCGTGGAACTTCCCGATCGCCATGATCACGCGCAAGGTCGCGCCCGCACTGGCGGCCGGCTGCCCGGTGGTCATCAAGCCGGCCGAGCAGACGCCGTTGTCCGCACTCGCGCTGGCCGAGTTGGCCCAGCGCGCCGGCATGCCGGCCGGCGTGCTGAACGTGCTCAGCGCCGATGGCGCGAATTCGATCGCCATCGGCGAGGTGCTGTGCGCCAGCGACACCGTGCGCCACCTGTCGTTCACCGGGTCGACCGAGGTCGGCCGCATCCTGATGCGCCAGTGTGCGCCGACGATCAAGAAGCTCAGCCTCGAGCTCGGCGGCAACGCACCGTTCCTCGTCTTCGACGACGCCGACCTCGACAGCGCCGTCGAAGGCGCGATGGTCAGCAAGTACCGCAACGCCGGCCAGACCTGCGTCTGCGCGAACCGCTTTTACGTGCAGGACGGCGTGTACGACGACTTCATCGCCCGGCTGGCGGCGAAGTCGCGCACGATCCAGGTCGGCAACGGGTTCGACCGCGGCATCACGCAGGGCCCGCTGATCGACGACGCTGCGGTTGCCAAGGTCGAGCAGCACGTGGCCGACGCCACCGCCAAGGGCGCGCGGGTGGTCGTCGGTGGCACCCGCACGGCGGCGGGCGGGCGCTTCTTCACGCCGACCGTGCTGGCCGATGTCAGCGCCGACATGCTCTGCGCGCGCGAAGAAACCTTCGGCCCGGTGGCGCCGGTGTTCCGCTTCCGCACCGAGGAAGAAGCGATCCGCCTCGCCAACGCGACCGAGTTCGGCTTGGCGAGCTATTTCTACAGCCGCGACGTCGGCCGCGTGTTCCGCGTCGCCGAGGCGCTGGAGTACGGCATGGTCGGCATCAACACGGG
>JBDTUO010000619.1:0-1858 GCA_040007675.1 Rubrivivax sp. | reverse complement strand
AGCGATGCCGCTCGATCGAGGCCTGCCGGAGCGCAGCGCGCCGGATGTCTTCGCTGATCTTCGACCGGATCCCCGAATCGACGTGCGGCATGAACCTGAGCAAGACCGCCCGCCCCGCGCTCGAGCGACGGGCACGCCAGGCCAGTCGCGCCCGATGAACACGCCACCTTGCCTGAGCGTTCACCGACCACCGCGGGCCTGGCGGACGCGCGTGCTGCCCGGGTGCTGAGCCGATGGAAGAGCTGCCTCCGCCGGGCCGGTTCGATCGATTCCGGTCGCTGGCACTGACCCTGCTCGTCGGTTTCTCCGCCGCGCTGCTGGCACTGATATTCGTTCAGCTCGGCAGCGAAATGGCAGAAGGCGAAACGCGCGCCTTCGACATGAGCCTCCTGCGCGCCGCGCAGGCGCTGCGGGACGGCCACCCCTGGGTCGCGGCGGTGATGCGAGACCTGAGTGGACTCGGCAGCACTGCCGTCCTGGCGCTGTGCACGACCGTCACCGTCGGCTACCTGGCACTGGTTTCGGCCCGGAAGGTGGCGTGGCTTGTCGCGCTCGCAGTCACTGCGGGCGCAGTGGGCATCAGCGTGCTCAAGGCGATCTTCGAGCGGGGACGTCCGGACGCTGCCTTCGCGGAACTGGTCGTGTCGGGGCTGAGCTTCCCCAGCGGGCACGCAGGCATGTCGGCCATCGTGTTCCTCACCGTCGGCGCGCTGCTGGCCGGCACCCGCCGGCGTCCTGTCGAGCGCACCTACATCCTTGCCGTGGCGACGTTCATGACCGTGCTCGTCGGGCTGAGCCGCGTCGCGCTCGGTGTTCACTGGGCGACCGATGTGCTGGCGGGTTGGGCCTACGGATTCGCGTGGGCGCTGGTCTGGCTGCTGATCGCGCGCAGACAGGTGAGAGGCGGCGGGCCCGATTCCGATCGGGACCAAGTGCTGCCGCCGTAGCCGCGGGCCCGCGGTCGCTTCGGGCGGACCTCTTTGTGCGCTCTCGCACAGACAAGCCCCGCGGGGTGGCACCCGCCAGAGCGCGCCGCTGATTGCGGCGGGCGCTCCGGCTCCTCTCAGGCGTCGACGCTGTCGAAGAAGGCGTAGCCCGTCTGCTGCCGTTTGGCGTGGTACATCGCGGCGTCGGCGCGCTGCAGCAGGCTTTGAGCATGCAGGCCGTCGTCCGGGCTCAGGGCGATGCCGATACTCGGTCGAGCGCTGAGCTGCAGCAGTCCGACCTGCATCGGTGCGGACACGGCATCGAACAGCTTGCCGGCAAGCTCACGCAGTTGCTCGCGCCCCATCGGATCCGTCAGCATGCACGCGAACTCGTCGCCGCCCATGCGGCAGACCATGTCCTGCGCTCGAATCGAATGCGACAGTCGCTTTGCGACGATGCGCAAGGTTTCGTCGCCGGCGCTGTGGCCATGAAGGTCGTTGATGGACTTGAAGCCATCGAGGTCGATGTACAGCACGGCCGCGACCGCGCGCGGCGGTGCCAACGCTCCGTCCCATCGCTCGTTGAAGCCGCGTCGATTGGGCAGCGCGGTCAGGCTGTCGTGCAAGGCCATGTGGTGGGAGCGCCGCTCGTCGGCCCTGACGTCAGTCGTTTCCTGCCTCGCGCAGGCCAGCTCGACATGCGACTGCCGAAGTTCATCTTCTATGGGCCGGCGGCGGCCCCGTTCGTGCGTCAGCTCAGCGTGCAACTGCTCCAGCGCCTGCACGCACTCGAGCACGGTGGCGCCGACACGCTCGGCGCTGTGGGTGACATTCGACGCGCCCACCGTCAGGCGCAAGCGGGCGGCGACAGCCTGGAACAGCAGGTCCCAGTCGGTTTCCGGCATGACGCGCGAGGGCGGGTCGTATGCGCC
>JBDTUO010000618.1:0-1867 GCA_040007675.1 Rubrivivax sp. | reverse complement strand
CCGCTCAGTGGGCCGCCATGAGCCTCATCTCATTCAATGGGCAGACGGCACCGCGGTCGCGGTCGCGGTGGCGGTGGCGGTGGCGGTGGCGACGTGAGAACTGACCCAGCCGCGCAGCCGCTCGGCGTCTCCCATGCGCGAAACGGCTCCCGCCGAATCCAGCAGCACCATGATCAGCTGGCGCCCCGCGAGCCGGGCCTGCATCACGACGCAGCGACCGGCCTCGGAGATGTAGCCCGTCTTCTGCAGCGAGATATCCCAATCGGGATCGCGAATCAGCGCATTGGTATTGCGGAACTGCAGGTGGCGCGTGCCGACCGCCACCGCCGTTTCCTGCGCCGTCGACAGCTCGCGGATCAGCGGCACGTTCGACGCCGCCTTGACCAGCCGTGCGAGATCAGCGGCGGTCGACTGGTTGGCACTCGACAGCCCGGTCGGCTCGACGTAGCGCGTGGCGGCCATGCCAAGATTGCCCGCCTTCACGTTCATCGCGTCGACGAAGGCAGCCAGGCCGCCGCGGTAGCTGCGACCGAGCGCGTGGGCGGCCCGGTTCTCGGACGCCATCAAGGCCAGGTGCAGCATCTCGCCCCGCCGGAGCGTGGTGCCGACGCGCAGGCGCGAACGGCTGCCCTTCTCGGTGTCGACGTCGGCCTGCGTGATCATCAAGTCCTCGTCGAGCGACTGCCCGCCCTCGAGCACCACCATCGCCGTCATCAGCTTGGTGATCGACGCGATCGGCAGCACGGCGTCCGAGTTCTTGCTGAACAGCACCTCGTTGGTCTGCGGGTCGAACACCAGCGCCACGCTCGATGCCAGGTTCAGCGGGTCGTCGGTACCGCGCAGTCCGGCGACCTGGCCGAACGACGGCCGCGCCGGCACGATCACGGTGCGCCTGACCACGGCCACCGAACGCGCCTTGCGCGTCACCTTGGCGCCGACCCTGACCTTGGACTTGACGCTGCGCTCGGCGGCCGCTTGCGCCGGCGGCGGCACGAGGCCCGCGAGCAACACCGCCAGCGCCATCCCCAGCACTCCCCTTCGACGCCCTGTCAGCAGCCGCCACATGACCATGCACCCCGTTCCCATGAGCCCCTCGATGTCGAGTGTAGGAGAACAAGGAATCGGACGCAATGTCAAAGACTTGCGGCGGACTCCTCAAGTCGAGGATCGGGTTTGTGACTGATTGCACGGTCGCCGCTCCGGCGTCGCGGAGCGCCCCGGGTTCACCCCTGGGCCGCCACGCGTTCGGCCTTGCTGTGGAGCTTGTTCAGCGCCGACAGGTAGGCCTTGGCGGACGCCACCACGATGTCGGGATCGGACCCGACGCCGTTGACCACGCGGCCACCGTGCTGCAGCCGAACCGTCACCTCTCCCTGAGATTCTGTCGACCCGGAGGTGATCGCATTGACCGAATACAGCATCAGTTCGGCGCCACTTCCGACACACGACTCGATCGCCTTGAGCGTCGCGTCGACCGGACCGTTGCCGTCGCTCTCGGCCCGGTGCTCGATCGAGCCGGCCGCGAACACGACCGCGGCATGCGGCCGCTCTCCCATCTCCGAGCGCTGGGCCAACGCCAGCAGCCGGTAGTGCTCCGGCTCGGCGGTCACGCTCTCGTCGCTGACGAGCGCGAGGATGTCCTCGTCGAAGATGTCGCTCTTGCGATCGGCCAGGTCCTTGAAGCGGGCGAACGCGGCGTTGTTCTCGGCCTCGGAATCGAGATCGATGCCGAGTTCCTGCAGGCGCTGGCGGAAGGCGTTGCGGCCCGACAGCTTGCCGAGCACGATCTTGTTCGCGGCCCAGCCGACGTCCTCGGCGCGCATGATCTCGTAGGTGTCGCGTGCCTTCAGCACGCCGTCCTGGTGGA
>JBDTUO010000617.1:0-1878 GCA_040007675.1 Rubrivivax sp. | reverse complement strand
ACCTGCGCTGGCAGGACCGGGCGGCGAACCAGAAGTTCTTCGCCGGCGAGCACGCGCAGTTCAGCAAGGACGCCGCGCAGATCCTGCTCGAGGCGGGGATCATCAAGCAGCTGCCAGACATGGGCCGGCTGGCCGACACCTCGTTCATCAGGTAGCCGCCGGCGATGTTCGCACTGCCGGCGCGGCTTCGATGAAGCCGCTGGTCGCCGTGGCCCCGGGCGTGCGCATCGCGCTCGGCGTCTCCTTCTTCGTGCTGTTCGTCGCGGTGTGGGCCGCCGCGACCTTCAGCGGTTTCGTCAATCCGCTGTTCCTGGCCACGCCGCTGGCGATGGTGCGCAGCGGCTGGACGCTGCTGGCCGAGATGGGCTTCGCGAACGACATCGGCATGACCGTCTGGCGTGTCGTCGGCGGCTTTGCGATCGCCGCGGCGCTGGCGCTGCCGCTGGGCGTGGCCATGGGCGCGTACAAGCCGGTCGAGGCCTTCTTCGAACCCTTCGTCAGCTTCGCCCGCTACCTGCCGGCGAGCGCCTTCATTCCGCTGCTGATCCTGTGGGCCGGCATCGGCGAGGCGCAGAAGCTCGCGGTGATCTTCATCGGCAGCTTCTTCCAGCTCGTGCTGATGATCGCGGTGACGGTCGGCAACACGCGGCGCGATCTCGTCGAGGCCGCCTACACTCTGGGCGCGAGCGACCGCAACCTGATCCGCCGCGTGCTGATCCCCGGCGCGGCGCCCGAGATCGCCGAGACGCTGCGCATGGTGCTGGGCTGGGCCTGGACCTACGTGATCGTCGCCGAGCTGATCGGCGCGTCCAGCGGCATCGGCCACATGATCACCGACAGCCAGGCGCTGCTGGCGACCGACCAGATCATCTTCGGCATCATCGTGATCGGACTGATCGGGCTGGCCAGCGACCTCGCCTTCAAGGCCGCGAACCGGCACTTCTTCCCGTGGGCGCAGCTGAAATGAAGCCCCCCCGAAGCGCCTTCGGCGCTCCCCCCCAGGGGGCGACGCCAGCGGCCCGGCGAAGCCGGTTCCGCGGCGTCTGCCTGGCCGCCGCGTCGCGCAACTGACATGACAGCAGCGAACATCCTCACCGTGCGCGGCGTCGAGCGCCGCTTCACGTCGTCGACCGGGTCGACGCTGGCATTGCAGGCGACCGACCTCGACGTCGCCGAGAACGACTTCATCACGATCCTCGGGCCAAGCGGTTGCGGCAAGAGCACGCTGCTGCGCATCGTCGCCGGCCTCGACCACCCGACCGCCGGCCAGGTGCAGCTCGACGGCCGACGCATCGCCGGCCCCGGCGCCGACCGCGGCATGGTCTTCCAGAGCTACACGCTGTTCCCGTGGCTGACGGTGCTCGACAACGTCTGCTTCGGGCTGCGCGAACGCGGGCTGCCGCGCGCGCAGCAACTCGACATCGCGCACGATTTCCTGGCCAGGGTGGGGCTCACCGGCTTCGACCGCCACTACCCGAAGCAGCTGTCGGGCGGCATGCAGCAGCGCACCGCGCTGGCGCGCGCGCTGGCCAACGACCCGCGCATGCTGCTGATGGACGAGCCCTTCGGCGCGCTCGACCACCAGACGCGCGAGCTGATGCAGGAGTTGCTGCTGGGCATCTGGGAAGACCAGCGCAAGACGGTGCTCTTCGTCACGCACGACATCGACGAGGCGGTGTTCATCGGCAGCCGTGTCGTCGTGATGAGCGCGCGGCCCGGGCGCATCAAGCTCGACCGTATCGTCCCGCTGGCGCACCCGCGCCACTATTCGGTGAAGACCAGCGCGGCCTTCACCGGCCTGAAGGCGGAACTGACCGAGGCGGTGCGCAGCGAGGTGCTGGCGGCACAGGCGGCCAGCACGGGCGCGACGGCCTGAGG
>JBDTUO010000616.1:0-1883 GCA_040007675.1 Rubrivivax sp. | reverse complement strand
GCGCGGTCTCGTTGGCGAAGGTGATCTTCAGCGCATGGAAGTTGTTGCAGCTGTATTTCATCATCTCGGCGCTGCGCACCGAGGTCTCGATGAACTTGCACGGCAGGTGGCCGAACAGTGCCTGCAGACGCTGCACCGGATGCTCGTGGTTGGCGCCGACGATCGTGAACGGCGGCTTGTCGTAGTCCTTGATCGAGCTGCCTTCGCGCAGGAACTCGGGCTGGAAGCACAGGTGGAAGTCGACGCCGTCGCGTTTGCCCGAAGCGCGTTCGATGATCGGGCGCAGCACGTCCTCGACCGTGCCTGGCACCAGGGTCGAGCGGAAGACGACGACATGCGGCTCGGTCTTCGTCGCCAGCGCCGCGCCCATGACCTCCGCCAGGCGCAGGATGGCGCCCTGGTCCTGGCTGCCGTTGGGCGCCGACGGCGTGCCGACGCAGACGAGCGAGATCTCGCTGTCGAGCACCGCCTGCGCGGCGTCGGTGGTGACGGCGACCCGGCCGCTGGCCGCTGCCTCCCGCATCAGGTCGACCATGCCTTCCTCCACCACCGGCGTCTTGCCGGCGGCGATGAGGTCGAGCTTGCTGCGGTCGATGTCGACGCCGATCACGTGGTGGCCGTCGCGCGCCAGACAGGCCAGCGACACCGCCCCCACGTAGCCGAGGCCGAAGATGCTGATGTTCATGCGGGAATTCCGATGCGTTGGGGCTGCCCTGCCGTGACGGCGCTGCGACAGCGTTCGATGATGCCGTCCAGCCGCTGCATCGAGCGCGGCCAGGCGTGATGGCTCAGCATGCGCTCGCGGCCGGCCGTAGCCAAGCGTTGACGCTCACCCGCATTTTCCGCGATACGCAGCACGGCGGCCGTGAGGTCCTGGGCACTGTCGGCGACCAGGAAGTGCTTTTCGGCCTCGGCGTCCACGCCGCCGGCCGCCGCGCTGCTGGTGACCACCGGCACGCCCATGGCCATCGCCTCGAGTATCTTGTTCTGCGTGCCGCGCGCGATCGCCAGCGGTGCGACCATCAGCGCCGAGCCCCGGATGTACGGCCGCACGTCCGGTACCGACCCGGTCACGGTGACGCCTGGCAACCGGCCCAGCGCGCGCATCTCGGCGCTGGGGTCGGCACCGACGATGAGCAGCTTCATGCCGGCGCGGCGTTCCTTCAGCAGCGGCCACACCTCGGCGCAGAAGCGCGCCATGCACTCCTGGTTCGGGTAGTAGTCCATGCGGCCGATGAAGCTGATGGTGTCGGCGTCGTAGGCGCCGTCGGTGGGGCTGAAGAAGTCGGCGTCGACGCCGTTCGGAAACCAGTCGGTCGCGGCACCGGTGCCGTAGTCCTGCAGCGTCTGCCACTCGGCGCGCGTGGTGGCGGTGCAGAGGTCGAAGCGGCGCGCCAGGCGCTTCTCGGCGCGCAGCATCTTGCCGCCTTCCCACCGGTAGCCCAGCGACAGCGGGAACGGCTTGTAGTGCGCGTACTCCAGCCACTTCTGCGAATCCATGTCGCCGAAGTCGAGGATCTTCGGCACGTCGCTGACGTGCTCGACGTATTGCGCCACCGACGAGCAGTGCACGAAGATCAGGTCCCAGCGCTGTTCGGCAAGCAGGCGGCGCACGGTGGCGGCCAGCTCGGCACTGCGGAAGTAGCCCATCGACGACGGTGTCGCCAGTGGCAGCCGCGCCACCATGCGCGCGAACTGCAGCGGCTGCTTCACGTGCCCCATGTGGAAGGCCGTGCAGTGCGGCGCGATGCCGGCGCCTTCCTCGGCCTCCGCTTCCGACCGCGCCAGTGAACACACCGTCACCGCATGCCCGGCGTCGTGCAGGTGGCGGATCATGTTGAAGGGCCGGATCTTGCCGCCGCGCTTGGGCGGGTAGGGGAAGC
>JBDTUO010000615.1:0-1891 GCA_040007675.1 Rubrivivax sp. | reverse complement strand
CAGCCGCGGCAGCCGCGAGCGAGCGCCGCAGCGACAGCGGCTGGCCGACCTGGATCACGCGGCCGCGCGCGGCGACGCTGAACACGCGGTAGTCGCGCCCGCCGCTGGTGACGTCGGCGTAGCCGAGCAGCGCCCGCGGCGGCAGCGGCGGCGTCGGGTGCGACGCGTAGATCACGACGCCGTCCTCCGACCAGATCTGCACCACGTAGTCGACCGGCTCGCCGTCGGCGGTGGCCGGCACCGGTGCGTGGCCCTGGTCTCGCAAGGACAGCGCCATCTGGCGCAACTGGTAGTCGAACAGCGCGTCGCTCTCGGCCAGCACCGTGCGGTAGGTGATGCCGCCCACCGCGAGCGCGGCCACGGCCGCGAGCGCCAGCAGGAAGAGCAGCAGGCGCGCACGCAGGCTCATCGATGTCGCGGTCGCACGGGCACGTCAGGAGGCCGGTCAGGCCGGGCCACCGGCACGCGCGCCGGCGGGCGGCCCCGCGTAGTAGCCGACGCCGCGCACGGTGTGGATCAGGTCGTCACCGAGCTTGCGCCGCAGCTGGTGCACGTAGACCGAGACCGCGTTGCTCTCGACCTCGTCGCCCCAGCCGTACAGGCGGTCCTCGAGCTGTGCGCGCGACAGGATCGCGCCCGGCCGCTGCAGCAGCGCCTCGAGCAGCGCGAATTCGCGCGCCGACAGCAGCACCGGCTGGCCGGCACGCCAGACCTGCTTGGTGCCGGGGTCCAGCCGCACGTCGCCGAGCTCGAACGCCGGGTCGGCGCGGCCGGCGTGGCGGCGCGTGACGGCGCGCAGCCGCGCGAGCAGCTCGTCGAGCTCGAAGGGCTTGACGAGGTAGTCGTCGGCGCCGGCGTCGAGCCCGGCGACGCGGCTGGCCAGCGCGTCGCGCGCCGTCAGCACGATCACCGGCGTGGTGTCGCCGCGCCCGCGCAGTGCGCGCAGCACGTCCAGGCCGTCGCGCTGCGGCAGACCGAGGTCGAGCAGCACACACTCGAAGGCCTCGCTCGCGAGGGCGGCGTCGGCAGCGCGACCGTCGGTCACCCAGTCGACCGCATGGCCGCTCTGGCGCAGCGCGGCGCGCAGACCGGCGCCGATCATGCGGTCGTCTTCCACCAGCAGCAGGCGCATGGCGTGCGAGTGTCGCAGGGCCGCGTGAGGCGAACGTGAGGAGCCGTGGCCGTGCCTGCCGCGGCCCGTGGGCTCAGCCGCCGCGCAGCTTGCGCTCGAGGAAGTCGAGCCGGTCCTGGCCCCAGAAGATCTCGCCGTCGACGACGTAGCTCGGCGCGCCGAAGACGCCGGCGTCGAGCGCCTGCTGGGTGTAGGCGGCGAAGCGCTCGGCGACCGCCGGCTCGGCCGCCTGCGACAGCAGGGCCGGCGGCAGGCCGGCCTCGTCGAGGATCGCCTGCAGCGTCGCCGCTTCGCCGGCGTGGCGCTCCTCGGCCCAGATCGCGCGGCCGACGCGGCCGGCGAGGTCGAGTGCCGCGGCGCTTCCGTGTGCCCCGTCGGTCGCGACGATCAGCCGCGAGGCCGGGTCGCCGGTGACGGGGAAGTGCGCCGGCTTCGGGTTCAGCGCCACGCCGAGCCAGCGGCTGATGCGTTCCAGCTCGACCAGGCGGTAGGCCTGGCGCTGCGGCGCACGCTGGCCGAGCGGCAGTCCGCCCGAGCGCGGAAAGATCACGCCGTAGTCGACCGGCCGCACGTTCGCGGTGGATCCGGTGGCGGCCAGCAGCGCGACGAAGCGGTCGTGGCCGAGGTAGGTCCACGGCGAAACGGGGGTGAAGTAGTAGTCGACGACAGCAGCGCTCATCGCGGTTCCTCGGGCAGCGGTGGAAGGGCCCATTGTCGACCCGACCAGAGCGGCGGCGCACGCGCGTCGCTGCCGGCCTG
>JBDTUO010000614.1:0-1892 GCA_040007675.1 Rubrivivax sp. | reverse complement strand
GCCGGCATCTCGGTGTCGCGGGTCGGCGGCGCCGCGCAGACCAAGCTGATCAAGAACCTCTCGGGTGGCATCCGGACCGACCTTGCGCAGTACCGCGAACTGGCGGCCTTCGCGCAGTTCGCGTCCGACCTCGATGCGTCGACCAAGAAGCAGCTCGACCGTGGCGCGCGCGTCACCGAGCTGCTGAAGCAGCCGCAGTACTCACCGCTGCCGATCAGCCTGATGGCGGCGACGCTGTTCGCGGTCAACAAGGGCTTCCTCGACGACGTCGAGGTCAAGAAGGTGCTCTCGTTCGAACACGGGCTGCACCAGTTCCTGAAGTCCAGCCATGGCGCGCTGCTGACCAAGCTCGAGACCGACAAGGCGCTCGACAAGGGCGCCGAGGAAGAGCTGTCTTCGGCGGTTGCCGCGTTCAAGAAGTCCTTCGCCTGAACATGACAGCGCCCCACCGCACTGCGCTCGCACGCGCCCGGCACCAGGAGAACTGACACATGGCGGTCGGCAAGGAGATTCGCGGCAAGATCAAGTCCTTCGAGAACACGAAGAAGATCACCAAGGCGATGGAGATGGTCGCCGCGTCGAAGATGCGCAAGGCGCAGGAGCGCATGCGCGCGGCGCGGCCCTACGCCGACAAGATCCGCGTCATCACCGCGAACCTGTCGCGCGCCAACCCGGAGTACCGCAGCCCGTTCATGCGCGTCGTCAAGGACGTCAAGCGCGTCGGCTTCATCGTCGTGACGACCGACAAGGGCCTGTGCGGCGGCCTGAACACCAACGTGCTGCGCGCGCTGACCACCAAGATGCGCGAGGTGCAGGATGGCGGCGGCAGCGTGCAGGCAGTGGCGATCGGCAACAAGGGCAACAGCTTCCTGAACCGCATCGGCGTGCCGGTGCTCAGCCATGTCACGCAGCTCGGCGACAAGCCGCAGCTCGACCGCCTGATCGGCCCGGTGAAGGTGATGCTCGACGGCTTCGTGGCCGGCGAGATCGACGCCGTGTACCTGTGCTACACGAACTTCATCAACACGATGAAGCAGGAGCCGATGGTCGAGCAACTGCTGCCGCTGTCGGCCGAACGCCTGCAGCAGAGCGACGCCGAGCGCTCGCAGCACGGCTGGGACTACATCTACGAGCCGGACGCGCCGAGCGTCATCGACGAACTGCTCAAGCGCTACATCGAGGCGCTGGTGTATCAGGGCGTGGCCGAGAACATGGCGTCCGAGCAGTCGGCGCGCATGGTGGCGATGAAGTCCGCCACCGACAACGCCGGCAACCTGATCGCCGAGATGAAGCTGATCTACAACAAGACGCGGCAGGCGGCGATCACCAAGGAATTGTCCGAGATCGTCAGCGGCGCGGCCGCCATCGGCGGCTGAACGACGCCGCCCGCAACGAATACCGTTTGAAGGATTACGAGAACATGGCCAACACCCAAGCCCAGGGCAAGATCGTCCAGTGCATCGGCGCCGTCGTCGACGTCGAGTTCCCGCGCGACCAGATGCCCAGGATCTACGACGCGCTCAAGCTCGACGGCTCGGACCTCACGCTCGAAGTGCAGCAGCAGCTCGGCGACGGCGTCGTGCGCACGATCGCGCTCGGCTCCTCCGACGGCCTGCGCCGCGGGCTGGTCGTCGACAACACCGGCGCGCCGATCATGGTGCCGGTGGGCACCGCCACACTCGGTCGCATCATGGACGTGCTGGGCCGTCCGATCGACGAGCGCGGGCCGGTCAACAGCGACCTCACCGCGTCGATCCACCGCAAGGCGCCGGCCTACGACGAGCTGAACCCTTCGCAGGAACTGCTCGAGACCGGCATCAAGGTCATCGACCTGATCTGCCCGTTCGCCAAGGGCGGCAAGGTCGGCCTGTTCGGCGGCGCCGGCGTCGGCA
>JBDTUO010000613.1:0-1893 GCA_040007675.1 Rubrivivax sp. | reverse complement strand
ACCGGCCACCCGAGCTTCGTGATGAGCTCGAGCTTCGCGAACCAGACCATCGCGCAGATCGAGCTGTTCACGCACGCCGACGCCTACGCCCCGGGCAAGGTCTACACGCTGCCGAAGCACCTCGACGAAAAGGTCGCGCGCCTGCACCTCGACAAGGTCGGCGCGATGCTCACCACGCTGAGCGCGGAGCAGGCGGCCTACATCGGCGTGCCGGTGGCGGGGCCATACAAGGCTGACCGCTACCGATACTGAACCCAGAGCATGGCGACACGAGGCGGTCACCGCCGCTCTGGTGCCTTCGATTGACCTTAACAGCCAAATGGAGCCAAATTGGCGCCAAAGATTCGTTTCGGAGGCGCCATGCCCGTCAACCTGTCGATCAAGGACGTGCCCGACGCTGTCGCCGAACAGCTGCGCCAGCGCGCCGCGCGTCACCATCGTTCACTGCAGGGCGAGCTGATGGCCATCATCGAACAGGTGGTCGCCGAATCGTCGACGCCGCGGGCAGCACGCGCCCCGGACGCCCGACCCGGTGGGGATGCCGGAGCCGGGACGGGACGCTCGTGGGTGCAGGGCTGGAAAACCATAGAACAGCTCGTGGCCGAGCGAAAGGCCGCGGGCTGGACGCCCGACCCGTCACTGGCGCACGCGCCGCTGGGGGCGGACATCGTGCGTGCCGACCGCGACGCGCGTTGAACCGCACACCGGTGATGGCGCGCCGTGTGCTCTACGTGGCTGAGCCTGCGCCGGTCTGGGCTAGCCGACCGCCGGTGGTGGTCGACTGCAGCGTGCTCAGCGCCGTGCTGTGGGCCGAGCCCGCCGTCGACGACGCGCTGCTCCGTCTTGCCGGCCGCAGCCTGCATGCACCCGATCTGCTGTGCTACGAACTCGCCAACGTCGCCCGCAACAAAGCGCGCAGCGGTGTGCCGGCGCCCGTGGCGCGCGCGGGCCTGGAAGCCTTCGCCGAGCAACGAGTGGCCTTGCGTTGCATCGACATGCAACGCGCGTTCGACGTCGCGCTGCGCTGGTCGCTGACCGCTTACGACGCCGCCTACCTGTGCCTGGCGGCGGAACTGCGGGCGCCGCTGATCACCTTCGACAAGCGCCTGGGCGAAGCCGCCGCGCGCTACCTGAAGGGGCCCGAGCAGGGCCCCCCGTGACCGCGAGCCAGACCCCCTGAACCGACTCATGCATCATTTGCGGGCCGCGCTGCGCGCGGCGGGCCGACCATGAAACTTGCCGTCCCCGTCAGCTTCGAGTTTTTCCCCCCCAACACGCCGGTCGGCAGCGAGAAGCTGAAGACGGTGGTGGGCGAACTCGCCGCCGTCGGCCCCGAGTTCTTCAGCGTCACCTTCGGCGCCGGCGGCGCGACGCGCGACAAGACGCTGGCGACGGTGCGCGACATCGCCGCCCTGGGCCACGAGGCAGCGCCCCACCTGTCGTGCGTCGGCGCGACGCGCGACGGCGTGCGCGCGACACTGGACACCTACCGCGCGCAGGGCATCCGGCGCCTGGTCGCGCTGCGCGGCGACCTGCCGAGCGGCAGCGTCACCGCCGGCGCGTTCCGCTATGCGGCCGAGCTGGTGGCGTTCGTGCGCGAGACGCAGGGCGCGGACTGGCGCATCGAGGTCGCCGCCTACCCCGAATACCATCCACAGCAGCGCTATGCCCGGCGCGACCTCGAACACTTCGCGGCCAAGGTGCGGGCCGGTGCCGACGCCGCGATCACGCAGTTCTTCTACAACCCGGATGCCTACTTCCACTTCGTCGACGAGGTGCGCGCGCTCGGCGTCGACGTGCCGATCGTGCCGGGCGTCATGCCGATCCACAACTACGCGCGCATCGCGCAGTTCGCGGCCCGCGACGGCATCGAGATCCCGCGCTGGGTGGCAC
>JBDTUO010000612.1:0-1897 GCA_040007675.1 Rubrivivax sp. | reverse complement strand
GCATCGCCTTCGGGGTTGTAGCGCACCAGCACCTTGCAGAAGGTCGGCGCAAAGGCCTCGATGTGCCGCTCGAAGTCGTCGCCGAACTCGAAGTCGAACTCGTCCTGCCCGCTTTTTTCGATGGGCGCGCAGGTGATGGTGCCGTTGCGTTTTGCATCGCGCAGGATGTCGGCACCGAAGTGCTCGTCCACCAGGATCCCGGCATGGTGCGTGTCAGCACCGGCCACCGCCGCCTTGAAACCGTCGTAGATCACGCGCTTGGCGGCGGTGACTTCCACGGTCTGCTCGGGCTCGAGCGCACCGGCCCAACCGAACAGGCCGCTCACGAACGATGCACGGTGGTCGAAGGGCAGGATGTACAGCAGCTGGGTATAGCCTGCGGGCATAGTCTGCACACCTCTTGATGGGGGTTCAATTTTTCCTGGTGAAGTAGGGCCTGGCTGCTTCGCAGCGCGAGGCTCCCATCTGCTCACACGGTAGCGGTCCGGTACGCGAAACGTCTGTGCGCTGCCGCACCTCGGGCCCCGAGAATGTGGTGGTGCGTCGCGATGAGCGGCATCACAGCCGCCCGGCGGACTTGTCGGCATTGCATCTGAGCAGCGTGCTCCAGCGCACAGACCGGCCATCGCCAGGCCGGTAGTCTTGCCGACCAGCGCGGCACCGGATGCCAGAAGCGACATGCCTTTCGTTGGCGACCCGCTTGCTGCGCGGGCCGCGATGGCAATGGGGGATGCGAATGCAGCTGGCGATGATCGGTTTGGGGCGGATGGGTGCGGGCATGGTTCGTCGCCTGATGACGAAGGGCCATAACTGTGTTGTTCACGACCGGCAGCCTGCGCAGGTGGCCAGCCTCCAGAGCGACGGTGCCGAAGGCGCGGCGTCGGTGGTTGAGCTGGTTTCCAAGATGACTCGGCCGCGTGCAATCTGGCTGATGGTGCCGGCGGGTGCCGTGGATCAGGCGCTCGCGGAACTGGTGGCGCACCTGGACGCCGGCGACACGGTGATCGACGGCGGCAATTCCTACTACCGCGATGACCTTCGCCGCGCCGGGGAGCTGGCCGCGGCGGGTCTTCACCACGTCGATGTCGGAACCAGTGGCGGCGTGGCCGGCCAGGAGCGCGGCTACTGTCTGATGATCGGTGGCGACGAGGATGTCGTGAATCGCCTGGAACCGATCTTCATGGCACTGGCCCCGGGTGCGGGAGCTGCACAGCGCACGCCGGGGCGCAGCGGCGGACATGCCAACGCCGAGCAAGGCTTCCTGCACTGCGGCCCGCACGGTGCAGGGCACTTCGTGAAGATGGTCCACAACGGCATCGAATATGGCGTGATGGCGGCCTATGCCGAAGGACTCAATATCCTGCGCAACGCCAATGTCGGCAAAAGCGTTCAGACAGCCGATGCCGAGACCACCCCGCTGCGCGATCCGGCGTTCTACCAGTACGAGATGAACCTGCCCGACATCACCGAGGTCTGGCGTCGCGGCAGCGTCATCGGTTCGTGGTTGCTCGACCTCACGGCCGGCGCATTGCTGCAAGACCCGCAGCTTGACGCCTACGGCGGGCGTGTTTCCGATTCGGGAGAAGGCCGCTGGACGCTGCAGGCGGCCATCGACGAAGCGGTGCCGGCGCATGTGCTCAGCGCCGCCGTGTACCAACGGTTCGCGTCGCGCGGTGAAGCCGGTTTTGCCAACCAGGTGCTGTCGGCGATGCGGCACGAATTCGGTGGTCACGCCGAGAAACCCACCGGAGATTCGACATGAACCCGCCGGGCCGTCCGAAGGGCGACTACCGGAGGGCGCAGCCCGAAGGTCGTTCAGTAGACGGGAACGCGACGGGCGATGTGGTGTTCCTGCTCGACGTCGACAACACGCTGCTCGACAACGACCGGATCATCG
>JBDTUO010000611.1:0-1904 GCA_040007675.1 Rubrivivax sp. | reverse complement strand
ACTTCGAAGACGTCAAGACCGTGATGAGCGAGCCGGGCAAGGCGATGATGGGCACCGCAGTCGCCGGTGGCCCGGACCGTGCGACCAAGGCAGCCGACCTTGCGGTGGCCTGCCCGCTGCTGGAAGGGATCGACCTGAGCGGTGCGCGCGGGGTGCTGGTGCTGATCGCGGCCAGCAAGGCGACCTTTCGCCTGGCCGAGAGCCGCAATGCGATGAACACCATCCGCCGCTATGCAGCCGACGATGCGCATGTGATCTTCGGCACCGCGTACGACGAAGGGCTGGGCGATCAGTTGCGCGTGACCGTCATCGCCACCGGCTTGAGTTCGGCACGGCGTGCGCAACAAGGCAACGACCATGCGCAAAACCGTGGCGCGCCGCCGCTGAAGGTGGTGCAGCACACGCCGATGCTGCGCACCGGCACGCACGACGCGTTGCCGGTGCTGGACGATGCGATCGGTGGTGCCGGGCAGCCGAGTGTGATGTCGCCGCCGCAGCACACTTATCAGGGCCTGGAAACCCCGAGCGTGTGGCGCAGCCCGCGCAGCCAAGCGGCAGCGCGGGTGGACGCGCTGTCGAGCAAAGGCATGGACGAGATCGAGATCCCGGCGTTCTTGAGGAAGCAGGCGGATTGATGAGCTGATGCCAGCTCGGATCGAAGGGCGCTTCGGCGCCTTTGCTTTTTGCTTCACGACGGTCTCGACCAACTACCGCTCTCGGCCATTTCAAGAGTCGTTCAGCCCAGACGCAAGCAGACCGTCCGCATGGCATCGACCGGACGTCATCGGCACTGCCGGCAGCGCGTTGTATCACCATCAAAAATTCGGTAACACCCGAGGAGGATGCCATGTTGACCAACTTGACGAGCAAAGGCCAGGTCACCATCCCCAAACGGATACGCGATGAACTGCATCTGTTGCCCGGGGCCCCTGTGGAGTTCTCGGTGAATGCTGCCGGGGAAGTGGTCTTGCATCGACCGCGCTCGGCCAAGGGCGCGCGGCGCCCACCCCAGGACCGATTCGACGCCGTGCGAGGCAGTGCAGATGTGCGCTGGCAAACGGATGAGTTGATGAAGCTGCTGCGCGCGGACGACTGATGCTGCTGGTCGATACGAACGTCCTGGTGGACGTGCTGCAAGACGATCCGCAGTGGGCGAACTGGTCGATCGGCCAATTGCGAGCGCAGGCCAGCATCCACCAGCTGGCCATCAACCCGATCATCTATGCCGAGATGTCGTTGTCGTTCTCGACGCTCGAAGGGCTGGACAGCGCCGTGTCCACGCTGGCTCTGGAACTGCGCGAGATTTCGCGGCCGGCCCTGTTCCTGGCGGCCAAGGCCTATGTGCAGTACCGCAAGCGCGGGGACAGCAAACTACAGGTGCTGCCCGACTTCTTCATCGGCGCGCAAGCGGCGGTGGAAGGCTGGCCCTTGTTGACCCGGGATGCCAGCCGGTTCAAAACCTCTTTCCCGACGCTGGAGTAGTCGCCCCCTGAACGTGGGACGGTGCCAGGGCCTGAAGTTGATGTCGTCGTGCCAAGGGCGGCTTTCGGGTGGCGGGGCGACGGGCGACTTCGGGTCGACAGCGGAAATCGGTCAATCGTCTTTACACCGTCGATCTGCCCTTGGCCGCGCTTCACGCTCGAACGCACAGCCTGCGGCTGCCGCTCAGCTCTTCGTTCCGTCTGGCGGCCGACCCGGCGGTGGCCTGCCCGTTGCTGGAAGGCATCGACCTGAGCGGCGCACGCTGGGTGCGGGTGCTGATCGCGGCCAGCAAGGGCACCTTCCGACGGGTCGAGCCCATCCACGGACGTGAACAACCGGCCCGCAGCCCGCCGATGGCGGCCCATCCATGGCGGTCATGGCCGAGCTTGTGTAGAAATGAAACGTCGGGCCGACCCTGACAT
>JBDTUO010000610.1:0-1907 GCA_040007675.1 Rubrivivax sp. | reverse complement strand
CCGAGGCTTGGTGGCAGGCCACTACCTGCCGCTGGCGGACAACCCCGGCGTTGCACCGGGGCCCGACCAAACCCGTTCTCTGCAGTCGGATCAGAGAACACTTGTAAATGCCGACGATCGCGGTATTTACAAGTGCTCCCGGGCGGCTAGCCCGGAAGTCGGCGGGGCGCGCTGCGCCCCGCCGGCGTCGATCACTTGATCTCGGCCTTCGCGCCGGCGTCGGTCAGCTTCTTGACGGCGGCTTCCGCGTCGGCCTTGGCCACGGCTTCCTTCACCGCCTTGGGCGCGCCGTCGACCATGTCCTTGGCTTCCTTCAGGCCCAGGCCGGTGAGTTCGCGCACGGCCTTGATGACCTGCACCTTGTTGGCGCCCACCTCGAGCAACATCACGTTGAACTCGGTCTGCTCCTCGACGACCGCCGCGGCACCGCCGCCACCGGCGGCCGGGGCAGCCATCGCCGCGGCGGACACGCCGAACTTCTCCTCGATGGCCTTCACCAGGTCATTGAGTTCCATCACCGTCATGCTGTCCATCGCGGACAGGAATGCGTCTTTGTCGAATGCCATTTGGGGTTCCTCGAAATCGATTCTGTGAATGGGAAACAGGAGGCGCGCGTCAGGCCGCGGCCGGGGCGTCTGCGACCGGGGCTTCGGCCTCGGCGGCGGGGGCCTCGACGCCCTCGCCCAGCTTCAGCGCCAGCGCAGCCAGCACGCCGGCCAGACGCTGGATCGGCGACTTCAGCAGGCCAGCCACCTGGGCCAGCAGCACCTCGCGGCTCGGAATGGCCGCCAGGGCGATGACCCCGTTCACGTCCAGTGCCTTGCCGGCGTATGCGCCGCCTTTGATGATCAGCTTGTCGTTGCCTTTGGCGAAGTCGGCGATGACCTTCGCCGCGCCCACCGGATCCTCGGAGAATCCGTAGATCAGCGGGCCGACCATGGCATCCGAGGCCGCCTCGAACGGTGTGCCGGCAACGGCGCGACGGGCGAGCGAGTTCTTCAGCACGTGAAGATACACACCCTTGTCGCGCGCTTGCCTGCGCAGCGCGTCCATGTGGGCCACGGTGAGGCCACGATATTCGGCCAGCGCCAGGGTCTGGGAGCGGGCGGCCTGCGCCGCCACATCCGTCACCACGGCTGCCTTCTCGTTGCGATTGAGACTCAAGGTCTGCTCCTCACGAAACGTGCGTCGCGCGTGGCATCGGACCACGCGCTCGGCACACGGTTTCAGCGACCTTCTGCGGCGGCAACCTCATCGGCTATCCGTTCACAGCGGGACCGCCATCTGCGCTGGCGTCAGGCGTCACCTTGCGGATCGACCATCGATTACGGGCGCCTCGCGGCACCCACCAGCGGTCTTGGATGGCCCGTCGCAGCCGCTTGCGCGATCCACGACAGCCCACCAATGCATGCCGACAGCGCGCCAGACCCGCGCGCTACCGGATCTGTTCATCAGGCCGCGGCCGCGATCGTGGCGGTGTCCACCCGGACACCGATCCCCATCGTCGACGACACGGCCACCTTCTTCAGGTAGATCCCCTTGCTGGTGGCCGGCTTGGCCTTGTTCAGCGCATCGATCAGCGCGCGCAGGTTGCCGGTCAGCTTGTCGGCCTCGAACGAGCGGCGGCCTATGGTCGCGTGCACGATGCCGGCCTTGTCGACCCGGAACTGCACCTGGCCCGCCTTGGCGTTCTTGACCGCGGTGGCGACGTCGGCCGTCACGGTACCCACCTTCGGGTTCGGCATCAGCCCGCGTGGGCCGAGGATCTGACCGAGCGTGCCGACGACACGCATCGTGTCCGGCGACGCGATCACGACGTCGAAGTTCAGGACGCCGGCCTTGACCTGGGCTGCGAGATCCTCCATGCCGACGATGTCGGCGCCGGCGGCCTTGGCTTCCTCGGCCTT
>JBDTUO010000609.1:0-1913 GCA_040007675.1 Rubrivivax sp. | reverse complement strand
ACTTCAGGAGAACCGACGATGGGATTGCTCGACGCCGTGATCGGATCGCTCGGGTCAGGTGCCCGTGACGCCGGAGGCCAGCCCAGCCTCCAGGCCCAGCTCATTCAGGCCGTGTTGCAGATGCTGATGCAGCCCCAGGCCGGCTCCGCGGCGGGCAGCGGGCTCGGCGGTCACGGCACGGGGAGTGCCATGCCGGGCGGCCTGGGCGCCAGCCTCGGCGGTCTGGGAGGCCTCGGCGGGCTGATCGGCATGCTGCAGCAGGCCGGCTTGGGCGACGCCGCCTCGTCGTGGGTCTCGGGCGGCGCCAACCGGTCGGTCTCGCCGGATCAGATCCACGCAGCACTCGGTGACGAGCGCATGAGCGAGCTCGCGAGCCGGCTCGGCATCGGCACGCCGCAGGTGGCGTCAGAACTGACGCAGGTGCTGCCGCAAATGGTGGACCGCATGACCCCGCAGGGCCAGCTGCCGTCCGACGGCGGCATGCCTGACCTCGGCCAGCTCGGCGAGTTGCTCGGCGGACTGCTCGGTCGGCGCTGACACCGGCCACCGATCAGGCAGGCGGCGCAGAGGCGGCGCCGGCGCTGGCCACGAGGTCGAAGCGGAACAGCCGGCACTCGATCGGCCCGTTCCACATCGGCACGCGCCGGCTCTCCTTCAGTCGCAACAGCCCCGGCAGCTTCATCTCCGGGCTGAGCACCCAGGACGTCCAGCCGCCGTACTGGCGCTTCCACTGGGTCGCCAGCGCGCTGAAGAAGCCCGCCGCGTCGCCGGCGTCGGCGAACCCTTCACGCGCCACGGCCGTCGCGGCGGGCACGCTGCCGCCGCCCTGGCCGCGCCCCTTCGGCACGATGCGTTCGCCGTAGGGCGGGTTCATCACGATGGTGCCGGCCGCCGCCGGCGCCGGCCGCTGCAGCGCGTCGACAGTCTTGAACTCGATCGCATGCGCGACGCCTGCACGCTCGGCGTTGCGGGTCGCGAAGTCGGTCATGCGAAAGCTGACATCGCCGGCGAAGATGGGCATCGCCGGCGCGTGAATACGGGCACGGGCCGCCTGCTGGAGCGCCCGCCAGTCCGCCAGATGGGGACGGAAGGGCTGCAGCCGCTCGAACGCGAAGCTGCGCTGCCCGCCCGGCGCGATGCCGCACGCGATCTGGGCGGCCTCGATCGCGATCGTGCCGGCGCCGCAGCAGGGATCGAGCAGCGGGCCGTCTTCGGGACGGCCCTGCCAACCGGCGGCGGCCAGCAGCGCGGCGGCGAGGGTTTCCTTCAGCGGTGCCTCGCCCTGCTGCTGCCGCCAGCCGCGCTTGAACAGCGCCTCGCCCGAGGTATCGACGTACAGCGTCGCGTGCTCGGGGCCGACGAAGAGCTGCAGCGGCAGGTCCGGCCACCGCGTGTCGACGCTCGGACGCTCGCCGACCGCGTCGCGCAGTGCGTCGCAGACGGCGTCCTTGATGCGCAGCGCGGCGAAGTTCAGGCTGCGCAGCGGGGAGCGCTGCGCGCCGACGTCCACGCGCAGGGTCTGGGCCGGCGTGATCCAGGCCGGCCAGTCGACCTGGCGCGCCAGCGCGTACAGGTCGTGCTCGTCGCGATACGGTCCGTCGACCAGCGGCCACAACACCCGCTGCGCAAGACGGCTCTCGAGGTTGAGCTGCATCGCCGCGCGCTGATCGCCGTGCACCCAGACGCCGCCGCGGCCGGCCTCGGCGGGCACACCCGTGATGCGGTTCGCCTCCACGGCGAGCATGGCCTCGACGCCGGCGGCCACCGGCAGCCAAAGCGGAACCTGAGCGGCGGAAGTCACAGCGCCTTGCGCAGCGATGCCGGCGCGATTTTCAGGGCGTCGCGGTACTTCGCCACCGTGCGGCGCGCGACCTGGATGCCCTGCTCCTCGAGCATCTGGCTGAGCTGGCTGT
>JBDTUO010000608.1:0-1923 GCA_040007675.1 Rubrivivax sp. | reverse complement strand
CTAGGGTCTGGCGCGCTGGTAGTCGGTAGGGAACCAGTCGTAGCCGCCGCTGCCGTCGCTGCGCAGTCGGCCGATGCCGGGGAAGGGCACGTGCGCGATGGCGACGTAGTAGCCCCCGTCGGCGGCGGCGGCGAAGTTCCTGAGGCGCACCGGCGCAGCGCGGTCGGCGTCGCTGTCGAACTGGATCGTCACCGTCGGCAGCGGGAACTGGACCGAGGCCACGTGCATCAGGTCGCCCCACATCACCATGCGCTGGCCTTGGCTCTCGACGATGTAGACGGTGTGGCCCGGCGTGTGGCCGTAGGCCGGCAGGGCCCGCACACCGGGCAGCAACTCGGTCTCGCCGTCGAAAGGCTTGTACTTGCCGGCCGCGACATAGGGTTGCAGCGAGAGCATCGCGCCTTCGAAGAATCCCTTGGCGTCCTTCGGCGCGGCGTCCATCGTCGCCTTGTCCAGCCAGTAGCCGCCTTCGCGCCGGTCAGCGCGCACGACGGCGTTCGGGAACACACGCTTGCCGTCGGCGACCAGACCGCCGACGTGGTCGGCGTGCATGTGCGTGACGTAGACCTCGTCGACCTGCTCCGGCTGGTAGCCCGACGCGCGCAGGTTGGTCACCAGTCGGCCGAGCGTCGGGCCGAACAGGCCGGCGGCGCCGGCGTCTATCAGCACCAGCTTGCTGCCGGTATTGACGAGGAAGCCGTTGACCGAGGTCTCGAGCGGCGAATGCTGGTGTGCCTGCGTGAGCATCGAGCTGACGCGTTCGGGCGTGATGTTGGTCAGCAGCTGGTCGACGGGCAGGTCGACCGTGCCGTCGCTCAGCGCGGTGATTTCAAACGCGCCGAGCGCCATGCGGTACCAGCCGGGCGCCTGCCCGCCGGCCTTCGGTGCGTCGGCCGACGCGCTGACAGCGGCCACCGACAGGGCGATCGTCAGGACGACGGCGTGCAGTGCGCGGCGGTGCATGGGGACTCCTAGCCAGGCGGGGGCGGAAAGTGCTGACGATAGCGCGGCATCGGCTGCCGCGGCGGTCTCCGCGGTGCCCGCAGGGCTCACGCTGCCGACAGCACGCGCCGCAGCCAGATCGCCAGGTGCTGCAGTTCCTCGGCACACACCGAGTGCTCCATCGGGTACGCATGCCACTCGACCGGCGAGCCGAGCGTCGCGAGGGCGTCACGTGCCGCCGCGCCGCGCGCGAGCGGGACGACACCGTCGCGTTCCCCGTGCCCGAGGAAGACCGGCGTAGCGGCGTTGGCCGGATGCCGTTCGGCGGCCGTGGCGGCGGCCAGCGGCAGGTAGCCCGACATTCCGGCCAGCCCGGCCAGGCGCCGTGCATGGCGCAAGCCGGCCCCCAGCGTGACCGCACAGCCCTGCGAAAAACCGGCCAGCACCGTGCGCTCGGGTGGCACGCCGCGCTCGGCCTCGCGCTCGAGCAGTGCATCGACCTGAGCGAAGGATTCGCGCAGCCCGGCCTCGTCCTCGCGTCGCGCGAGGTCGGTGCCGAGGATGTCGTACCAGGCGCGCATGCGGTAGCCGCCGTTGATCGTCACCGGCCGCTCGGGTGCGCGCGGGAAGATCCAGCGCACCGGGCCCGCCGACGCCAGGTCGATCTGGTCGGCAACCGGCAGGAAGTCGGTGCCGTCCGCCCCCAGGCCGTGCAGCACGATGATGGTGGCGCGCGGTGTGCCGCCGGGGTGGAGCTCGATCGTCTGCAGCAGGTCCATCGTGGTCGTCGGGTCGTGGTGAGGCGTCAGTAGTTCAGGCCCATCGCGTCGCGCACTTCCTTCATCGTCTGGCGGGCGATCGTGCGCGCGCGCTCGGTGCCCATCTCGACGATCCAGTGCACCTGCTTCGGGTTGGCGAGGTAGGTATCGGCGCGCTCGCGCCAGGGTTTCTGCGCGGCAAGCACGGCGTCGATGACCGGCT
>JBDTUO010000607.1:0-1924 GCA_040007675.1 Rubrivivax sp. | reverse complement strand
GCCGCTACAACTTCAGCACCGATGCCGGCCACCGATTCGAGCGCGGCGTCGACCCCGCACTGACGGTCGAGCACATCGAACGCATCACGCAACTGATCATCGACATCTGCGGTGGGCAAGCCGGGCCGATGGACGACCAGGTGTTGGGCCTGCCCGAGGCTGAGCCGGTGCGCATGCGCGTGGCACGCGCGGCCAAGGTCATCGGCCTGCCGGTGACGCAGGCCCAGTGCGCCGACGTCTTCAAGCGCCTCGGGCTGCAGTTCAGCGAAGCCCGGGGGGTGCTGACGGCCGTCCCGCCGAGCTGGCGCTTCGATCTGAAGATCGAGGAAGACCTGATCGAGGAAGTGATCCGTGTCATCGGCTACGACAAGCTGCCAGCGACGCCGCCGGCCGCGCCGCTCAGCGCGCGGGTGCGGCCGGAGGCGCGGCGCGGCGCGGGGGCAGTGCAGCGGCTGCTGGCGGCGCTGGACTACCAGGAAACGATCAGCTTCAGCTTCGTCGAACCCCGCTGGGAACACGAACTGGCCGGCAATGCCGATCCGATCCGCGTGCTGAACCCGATCACGGCACCCCTGGCGGCGATGCGATCGAGCCTGATCGGCAGCCTCGTGGGGGTGCTGAAGTTCAACCTGTCGCGCAAGGCAGGTCGCGTGCGCATCTTCGAGCTGGGGCGCACCTTCCGACGCGATGCACAGGCACCGGACGGGCCGCTCGACGTGGCTGGGATTGCGCAACCGTGGCGCGTTGCGGCACTCGCCTACGGCGCTGCCGACACGCTGCAGTGGGGCGTGAAGGATCGTGACGTCGACTTCTTCGATCTGAAGGGCGACGTCGAAGCGCTGCTGGCACCACGCCGGCCGGTGTTCGTGCCGGACACGCATCCGGCGATGCACCCCGGGCGCTGTGCCCGCGTCGAGCTCGGTGGGCGCGCGATCGGCCATGTCGGCGAGCTGCATCCGAAGTGGCGACAAGGCTACGAGCTGCCGCACGCGCCCGTCGTCTTCGAGCTTGAGCTCGACGCAGTGCTGGACCGCCCCTTCCCCGTGTTCGAGCCGCTGCCACGCCAGCAGGCCGTGACGCGCGATGTGGCGCTGGTCGTGGGCGAGGGCGTCGCGCACGACGCCCTCGTCGCGGCCCTGGGCGAGGATGCACTGATCCGCTCGGTAACCCTGTTCGACATCTACAAGCCGACGCCGCCCAGCGGTGGCTTCGCCGCCGGCGAACGCAGCCTCGCGCTGCGGCTGGAACTGCTCGACCCGCAGGCGACGCTCACCGACGAGCGCATCGACGCCGTGATGGCCGCCGCGGTGATGCGCGCAGCGGCGACGTTCGGCGCGCGGCTGCGCGCTTGAAGGAACCCACACCGATGATCGAAGACGACGACGACGTTTCCACGCCCCGCAGCGCCGACCCGCACCGGGTCATGCTGCCGTCGCTTGAAACCCCGACGCTGACCAAGGCCGAGCTGGCCGAGCTGCTGTTCGACCGCCTGGGGCTGAACAAGCGCGAGTCCAAGGACATGGTCGAGGCCTTCTTCGAGATCGTGCACGGCACGCTGGTCGACGGCGCCGACGTCAAGCTGAGCGGTTTCGGCAACTTCCACATCCGCCACAAGGCGCCGCGCCCGGGGCGCAACCCGCGCACCGGCGAGTCGATTCCGATCAAGGCGCGCCTGGTGGTCACGTTTCACGCCAGTCACAAGTTGAAAGCAATCGTGCAGGGCGACACGTCGCCTGCGGAGGAGTTCGAGTAGAGTGTGGAGACTCGCTCCGATCTCATTGATTTGAATGGAGAAAGCGCTTCCGCTCATTCCAGCCAAACGCTACTTCACGATTGGTGAAGTGAGCGAGCTTTGCGGCGTCAAGCCGTACGTGCTGCGCTACTGGGAGCAGGAGTTCACGCAGCTCAAGCCGATGAAGCGGCG
>JBDTUO010000606.1:0-1924 GCA_040007675.1 Rubrivivax sp. | reverse complement strand
CGGCAAGATCACGCCCGCCCGCCTGACCGGCACGCGCGCGTTCTTCCAGCGCCAGTTGACGACGTGCATCAAGCGCGCCCGTTTCCTGGCGATGCTGCCGTACAGCGACCAGCACAAGGTCTGAGGAGCAATCACATGCAAATCATCCTGCTGGAAAAAGTCGCCAACCTCGGCGACCTCGGCGATGTCGTCAAGGTCAAGGACGGCTACGCACGCAACTTCCTGATCCCGAGCCGCCTGGCGCGCCGGGCCACCGAGTCGGCGATCAAGGAGTTCGAGGACCGGCGCACCGAGCTCGAGAAGGCGGCGGGCGACAAGCTCGAGACGGCACGCAAGCTGGGCGAGAAGCTCAACGGGCAGCACGTGCGCGTGGTGCAGAAGGCCGGTGTCGATGGCCGCCTGTTCGGCTCGGTGACCAACGCCGACATCGCCGAGGCGCTGGAGCGCATGGGCCTGGGCGTGCCGAAGGCGCAGGTGCGTCTGCCGAACGGCCCGCTGAAGACCGTCGGCGAGCACCCGGTGACGATCGTGCCGCACACCGATGTGCAGGCGGAACTCACGGTGCACGTCGTTGCGCTGACCGACTGACGGCGCTATCGTCGTCGCAAGCCAGGGGGCCGGCATCGCCGGCCCTCTGCATTTGTGGCCGGTGACTTGTCCCCCGCGGACGCACCGGCTGTCCACAGAGTTGCGCACACAACGCCACACTGCCGTGGCGTGCCCGATCCGAGATGATGAACACGCTGATCGACCCCAGGGGCGACGCCGCCGGCGTCCGCGACGCGGAGGTCGCGCGACTGCGGGTGCCGCCCCATTCGATCGAGGCCGAACAGAGCGTGCTCGGTGGCCTGCTGCTGGACAACCTGGCCTGGGACCGCGCCGCGGACCTGCTGACCTCGGGCGACTTCTACCGCCACGAGCACCGGCTGATCTTCGGCGCCGTCGGCGCATTGGTGGGTGCCAGCCGTCCGGCCGACGTCATCACCGTGTTCGAGCAGCTGCAGCAGCACGGCAAGGCGGAGGAGGCCGGTGGGCTGGCCTACCTCAACGCGCTCGCGCAGAGCGTGCCGAGTGCGGCCAACCTGCGGCGTTACGCGGAGATCGTGCGGGAGCGTGCGATCCTGCGCAAGCTGATCGCCGCCAGCGACGACATCGCTACCACCGCGTTCAACCCGCAGGGCCGGCCGGTGCCGCAGATCCTCGACGAGGCCGAGAGCAAGATCCTGAAGATCGGCGAAGAGGGCTCGCGCCAGCGGCAGGGGTTCCAGGGCATCGACAAGCTCGTCGTCGCGTTGATCGACCGCGTGACCGAGCTCTACGAGAACGGCGCCGAGGAGGTCACCGGCGTGCGCACCGGGTTCTACGACCTCGACCGCACCACCGCCGGGCTGCAGAAGGGCGACCTCATCGTGCTCGCGGCGCGGCCGTCGATGGGCAAGACCGCGTTCGCGCTCAACATCGCCGAGAACGTCGCGGTGCAGGAAGGCCTGCCGGTGCTGGTGTTCTCGATGGAAATGGGCGCGTCGCAGCTCGCGCTGCGGCTGGTCGGCTCGCTCGGGCGCATCGACCAGCAACACCTGCGCACCGGCAAGCTCGGTGACGAGGAGTGGGGGCGCCTGGCCGAGGCGGTCGACAAGCTCAAGCAGGCGCAGGTCTTCATCGACGAAACGCCCGCGCTGACGGTGGCCGAGCTGCGCGCGCGCGCACGCCGCATGGCGCGGCAGTTCGGCGGCACGCTGGGGTTGATCGTGGTCGACTACCTGCAGCTGATGAGCGGCAGTGCGAGCGGCGACGAAAACCGTGCCACCGAGCTCGGCGAGATCTCGCGCGGGCTGAAGGCGTTGGCCAAGGAGCTGCAGTGCCCGGTGATGGCGCTGTCGCAGCTCAACCGCAGCGTCGAGTCGCGCAACGACAAGCGGCCGAT
>JBDTUO010000605.1:0-1926 GCA_040007675.1 Rubrivivax sp. | reverse complement strand
GCTACATCGAGATCTGGAACAACGTCTTCATGCAGTTCAACCGCACCGAAGACGGCACGATGCACCGGCTGCCCAAGCCGAGTGTCGACACCGGCATGGGCCTGGAGCGGCTGACCGCGGTGCTGCAGCACGTGCACAGCAACTACCAGATCGACCTCTTCGTCCCGCTGCTCGCAGCGACGCGCGACGCGGTCGTTGCCAGTGGGGGCGTCGCGGTCGAAGACTTGCAGACACCGAGCCTGCGTGTGATCGCCGACCACATCCGTGCCTGTGCGTTCACCGTCACCGACGGCGTGATCCCCGGCAACGAGGGGCGCGGTTACGTGCTGCGCCGCATCGCGCGGCGCGCGATCAGGCATGGCTACAAGCTCGGTGCGCGGCGGCCGTTCTTTCACACGCTCGTCGCACCGCTGGCGGCCGAGATGGGAGACGCCTACCCGGAACTGCGGCGTGGCACCGCGCGCACGACCGAGGTGCTGAAGCTCGAGGAGGAGCGCTTCTTCCAGACCATCGCGCACGGCATGGAGATCCTCGAGGCGGCCCTCGCGGGTGGCGCGCAGACGATAGACGGCGAGACCGCGTTCAAGCTGCACGACACCTTCGGCTTCCCGCTCGACCTGACGGCCGACGTCTGCCGCGAACGCGGCGTCGTGGTCGACGAGGCCGGTTTCAATGCCGCGATGGGGCGACAGCGCGAGCAGGCGCGCGCCGCCGCCAAATTCAAGGTAGCCGCCGGCCTCGAATACACCGGCGACGCGAGCCTCTTTCACGGCTACGAGCAACTGGTCTGCGAGCACAGCAAGGTCACGGCGCTGTACCTCGACGGCAGCCCGGTCGCCAGCGCGAAGGCGGGCGACGACGTCGTGATCGTGCTCGACCACACGCCGTTCTACGCCGAGAGCGGAGGCCAGGTCGGTGACACCGGCGAGCTGCGCAATGCACGCGCACGGGTCGTCGTCGAGGACACGGTGAAGGTCACGGCGAGCGTTGCCGGCCACCAGGGGCGGGTCGTCGAAGGCGCGGTGGAGGTCGGCGACAGCGTGGTGGCGCGGGTCGACGGCGAGCGGCGCGCGAAGACGGTGCGCAACCACAGCGTGACGCACCTGATGCACAAGGCGCTGCGCGAGGTGCTCGGCGCGCATGTGCAGCAGAAGGGCTCGCTCGTGACGCCGGAGCGCACGCGCTTCGACTTCGCGCACCACGCGCCGCTGACGGCGGCGGAGATCACGCGCGTCGAGGCCCTGGTCAATGCCGAGGTGCTGGCCAACGCCGCGACCGAGGCGCGTGTGCTCCCGCTCGACGAGGCGCAGAAGCTCGGCGCGATGATGTTGTTCGGCGAGAAGTACGGCGACGAGGTGCGTGTGCTCGACATCGGCAGCAGCCGCGAACTGTGCGGCGGCACGCACGTGGCGCGCACCGGCGACATCGGCCTGTTCAAGATCGTCGCCGAAGGCGGTGTCGCGGCCGGCATCCGGCGCGTCGAGGCCGTCACCGGCGACAACGCGCTGGCCTATCTGCAGCAGCTCGAGGGCACGGTGGACGCGCTCGCCGCGGCGTTGAAGGCCACGCCCGGGGAGTTGACCGGTCGCGTCGGCGCCGTGCTCGAACAGCTGCGTGCGCTCGACAAGGAGGTCATCGCGCTGAAGGGTCGGCTCGCGAGCGCGCAGGGCGACGAGCTGGTGGCGCAGGCGGTCGATGTGGGTGGCCTGAAGGTGCTGGCGGCAACGCTGCCCGGTGCCGACGCGCGCGCCTTGCGCGAGACGCTGGACCAGCTGAAGAACAAGCTCAAGAGCGCGGCGATCGTGCTGGCAGCGGTCGACGGCGGCCGTGTGCAGCTCGCCGCCGGCGTCACTGCCGACCGCACCGCGAAGATCAAGGCCGGCGAGCTCGTCAACTTCGTCGCCCAGCAGGTTGGCGGCAAGGGCG
>JBDTUO010000604.1:0-1934 GCA_040007675.1 Rubrivivax sp. | reverse complement strand
GACGCGCGCGACGGCGGCAACGGCGTCGCATCGACGGCTGCCGGCGTCGGCGGCGGCTGCAGCGCACGCCGGGCCAGCGCCGCCGCCAGCCACAGCAGGTAGGCCGCGCCGGCCCACTTGATCGCCGTGAACGCCTGCGGCGCCGTGGCCAGCAGCGCCGCCAGCCCGAAGGCCGCGGCCAGCACATGACCCGCGCAGCCGACCGTGATACCGAGCGCGGCCGCCGCGCCGGCGCGCGCCCCGCCGGCGAGCGTGCGCGACACGGTCAGCAGCAGGTCGACGCCCGGCGTCGCGTTCAGCACGACCACCGCGAACATGAACAGGCCGAGCTCGTGCGGCCCGGCCAGACCGAGCGGGGCGAGCACGGCGCCGATCACATCATCTCGATCGCCAGCGCCGTGGCCTCACCGCCGCCGATGCACAGCGCCGCCAGGCCGCGCTTCAGCTTGCGCTGGCGCAGTGCGCCGATCAGTGTGACGACGATGCGCGCGCCGGAGGCGCCGATCGGGTGGCCGAGCGCGCAGGCGCCGCCATGCACGTTGACGATCTCGTGCGGCAGCTGGAACTCGTGCATCGCCGCCATCGTGACGGCGGCGAAGGCCTCGTTGACCTCCCACAGGTTGACGCTCTTGGCGTCCCAGCCGGCGCCCTTCAGCGCCTTGACCATCGCGCCGGCAGGTGCAGTGGCGAACCACTCGGGCGCCTGCGCGTGCACCGCATGGGCGGCGATGCGCGCCAGCGGCGTGGCACCGTGGCGGCGCGCGGTGCTTTCGCGCATCAGCACGAGCGCGGCGGCGCCGTCCGAGATGCTCGAGGCGTTGGCCGCGGTGATCGTGCCGTCCTTCTTGAACGCGGGCTTCAGCGTCGGCACCTTGTCGAGCTTGGCCTTGAACGGCTGCTCGTCGAACCTGACGACGCGCGCCTCCTTGCCCGGCAGCATCACCGGCGCCATCTCCCAGTCGAAACCGCCACCCTCGTTGGCGGCCTTCGCACGCACGGTGGATTCGACCGCGAAGCGGTCCTGCGCCTCGCGCGTGAAGCCGTACTTGTCGACGCACTGCTCGGCGAAGACGCCCATCGCCTTGCCCCGCTCGTACGCGTCTTCCAGGCCGTCCATCGCCATGTGGTCGAACAGCTGCGCCGCGCCGTACTTCACGCCCTTGCGCGCGAACATCAGGTGCGGCGCGTTGGTCATGCTTTCCATGCCGCCGGCGACCACCACCTGCGCGCTGCCGGCGGCCAGCATGTCGTGCGCGAACATGATCGCGCGCATGCCGGAGCCACACATCTTCGACAGCGTCACGGCGCCGGCGGACATCGGCAGCCCGGCCTTCAGCGCCGCCTGCCGCGCCGGCGCCTGGCCCTGCCCGGCGAGCAGGCAGTTGCCCATCAGCACCTCGTCGATCGCGTCACCCGGCACGCCGGCGCGCCCGACCGCGGCCTGGATCGCCGCCGCGCCGAGTTCCCACGCGGCGAGCGACGAGAAGTCGCCGAGCAGCCCGCCGATCGGGGTGCGCGCGGCGGCGACGATGACGACGGGGTCGGTTCGGCTCGAGGCTTCAACCATGGAGGGCTCCTTCGGGCGAGTGGGTGGCGGGGGTGGGGGGGCTGGAGGGGGCGATCCCGACGCCGCTGGCGACGAACCGCTTGTGCGGTTCGTACGGAAACACGTCCTGCAGCTGACCCGCCAGGATCAGTTCCTTGTGGCGCTGCCAGAAGTCCGCGTCGAGCAGGTCGGCGTGGTGGGCCATGAACGCGTCGCGCACGGCGAGGTTGCCGAGCAGGAAGGGCGCGAAGGTCTCGGGGAATACGTCTTTCGGCCCGACGCGGTACCAGACCTCGCCCGACATCTCCTCCTCCTCATTGCGCGCGGCGGGCACCTTGCGGAAGTTGCAGTCGGTGATGTACTCGATCTCGTCGTAGTCGTAGAACAC
>JBDTUO010000603.1:0-1945 GCA_040007675.1 Rubrivivax sp. | reverse complement strand
TGGTGCGCGAGACCTTGAAGATCCCGGCGATCTTCTGCTCGGCCAGCTTGGTGCCGGGCATCAGCCGGCGCTCGACGATCGCCGAGGTGATCGACTCGACGATGCGCTCGGTGGCGCCGACCGCGCGCGCAGGTGGCGGGACTTTCGAGACGTCAAGCGCTTTGAGGCGGGGGCGGACGGCAGCCATGGGATGTTTTGTGGAAAGCTATTTCACTCGATCTGAGCCGACAACTGTATACACGTTTTCGCGCAGTTCAAGCACTGACATGCCATCGCGGGTCACCCCCGGCTGTAAGCACATTCCAGGTGTTTTAGGACACGCATCCAGTGAACTGTGTATACACTTCATGCGCCTTCGAAACCGGTCTGCGACGTTCACACCCGCGGGTGCGTGGCTCAAGGCGCGCGCATCCACCACTCACCGGCGAGCGAACGCTCCAGCCAAGCGATGAAGTGGCTGACCTTGGACGGCACCAGTTTCGGCGACGGGAACACCGCGTGCACCTCCTGCGTCGGCAGCCCGTGGTCGGCCATCACCTGGACCACGCCGCCGTCCGCCATCGACTCCCGCGCGACGTACCAGGGCAGGATGGCCAGACCCATGCCCTGGCGCGCAGCGGCCAGCACGGTCGACAAGTTGTTCGAACGCAGCGGCCCCTTCACCGGCACCGAAAGGGCCTCGCCCGTCGAGCGCGTGAGTCCCCACCGGTCATCGCCCTGCACGCTGCTGTAGATCAGGCAATCGTGCTGGCTCAAGTCCGCGGCCTCGAGCGGCGTGCCGCGCGCTTCCAGGTAGCCCGGCGTGGCGACCATCAGCCAGGGATTGATGCCGAGGTAGCGCGCGCCCAGCGAGGAATCGGCCAGACGCCCCATCCGCAAGGCGACGTCCACGCCCTGCTCGACCAGATTCACATAGCGATCGTCGAAACCCAGGTCGATCGACACCTGCGGGTTCTCGACCATGTAGCGCAGCACCAGCGGTGCCATCACGCGCCGCCCGAACGCCACCGAAGTGCTGATCCGCAGCGTGCCGCCAATCCGGCTCTGCCTCAAGGTAGCCAGGTTCTCGGCTTCGTCGATCTGGCGCGCGATCAGCTTGCAGCGCTCGTAGTACTGCGCGCCGATCTCGGTCGGCGTGACGCCCCGCGTCGAGCGGTGCAGCAGGCGAGCGCCCAGGCGCTTTTCGGTGGCCGCGACGGCCTTGGTCGCTGTCGGCTGCGTGATGCCGAGCTCGGCCGCTCCGCGGCTGAAACTGCCGGTCTCCACGACTCGAATGAAGAGCTGCAAGCTGGTCACGCGATCCATGACGAACTGTAAGGCGACAGCGCCCGCTATGCCTCCACGGAATAGTACTTATAGCGAGCTTTCGATTCCTTCGCGATCGCCCGTGGGCCACCATCCGGCAACCCTCTAGTGGAGACAAGCATGGCAAAGATGAAGGCGGCGATGGCCGCGGTGCTGGTGATGGAGAAGGAAGGCGTGACCCAGGCCTTCGGCGTGCCGGGTGCGGCGATCAATCCGCTCTATGCCCAGCTGCGCGAGCGTCAGACGATCGCCCATGTGCTGGCGCGCCACGTCGAGGGGGCGTCCCACATGGCCGAGGGCTACACGCGGGCCAAGGCCGGCAACATCGGAGTCTGCATCGGCACCAGTGGCCCGGCCGGCACCGACATGATCACGGGGCTGTATTCGGCGCAGGCCGATTCCATTCCCATCCTGTGCATCACCGGCCAGGCGCCGCGTGCGCGCATGCACAAGGAAGACTTCCAGGCCGTCGACATCACCTCGATCGCCAAGCCGGTGACCAAATGGGCGACCACCGTGCTCGAGCCGGCGCAGGTGCCACGCGCCTTCCAGCAGGCATTCCACCTGATGCGCTCCGGCCGGCCCGGCCCGGTGCTGATCGACCTGCCCTTCGACGTCCAGATGGCCGAGATCGAATTCG
>JBDTUO010000602.1:0-1949 GCA_040007675.1 Rubrivivax sp. | reverse complement strand
CGCAGCTCGAGCGCGACATGCCGGTTGCCGAGGTGATAGGCCGCGCGCAGCAGGTCGAAGGGCTGGCCGTGCGCGGGGCAGGTGCGCACCACCATCACCGGCTCGGCGGCGGCGATCACGCGCACGAGCGATCCATCCTCGGCCACCAGCACGTCGGCGTCGCGCAGGACCTTCCCCCGCGGCAGCACGATGGCCAGCCGGCGCCCGCTCGAATCCGCAGCGTCGAAACGGCTGCGGGCGCGCAGGTCCCAGCCCAGTTCTACCGTGGCGGCACGCCGCAACAGTGCCGGCGCCAGCGCTCGGCCGCGGGGAAGCACCTTGTGCACGGTCAGCAGGGTCACGTTGGCGGCTCAGAGGCGATCGTCGCTGCGGACTGTTGCGGCGCCTCTGGGAGGTGGTCACCGCGTCGGCTTCCTGCTACAAGCAGGCATGCTCGTGTTCCGTCAGTTGCTGGACCCGGCGTCGTCCACCTACACCTACCTGCTCGGCGACGCCGAGGGCGGCGAAGCCGTGCTCATCGACCCGGTCTTCGAGCAGGCGCGGCGCGACCTTGCGCTGCTGCGCGAGCTCGATTTGCGCCTCACTGCCACGGTCGATACGCACGTGCATGCCGACCACGTCACCGCCGCTTGGCTGCTGAAGCAGCGCAGCAGCGGCTGCCGCACGATGGTGGCGGCGGCCAGCGGCGCCGAGGGTGCCGATGTCGCGCTGCGTCACGCGGACCGCGTGCCTTTCGGCCGCCACGAACTGCAGGTGCGCGCGACGCCGGGCCACACCGACGGCTGCCTGAGCCTGGTGCTCGGCGACGAGCGGATGGCCTTCACCGGCGACGCGCTGCTGATCCGCGGCTGCGGCCGCACCGACTTCCAGCAAGGCGACCCGCGCACGCTCTTCTGCTCGGTGCACGACCAGCTGCTGACGCTGCCGGCGGGCTGCCTGCTGTACCCGGCACACGACTACCGAGGGCTCACGGTGACCAGCGTCGGCGAGGAGCGTCGCTACAACCCCCGCTTCGGCGGTGACATCGCCGAGGCGGACTTCGTCGGCTACATGAACCACCTCGGCCTGCCGCACCCGAAGCAGATGGACGTCGCGGTGCCGGCCAACCTGCGCTGCGGGCGCCCCGCCGACGGCGTGGCACTGCCTGCCGAGCCCTCGTGGGCGCCGCTGACGTGGACTTTCGCCGGGCTGTGGGAGATCGACCCGACGACGCTGGAGGAGCGGCTGCACGACGTGCTCGTGCTCGACGTGCGCGAGCCGACCGAATACCACGGCGCCCTGGGCCATGTGCCGGGGGCGCAACTGTTGCCGCTGGGTGACCTGCCGGCGCGCGCAGCGGCGTTCGTCGGCGGCCCGCCGGTGGTCACGGTCTGCCGCTCGGGCGCCCGCTCGGCGCAGGCCGCGCAGCTGCTCGAGCGCGCGGGCGTCGCCGAGGTCGCGAACCTCGCCGGCGGCATGCTGCGCTGGCGCGCGTCGGGCCACCCGGTCGACGGCGGCAGCGGCTGAGGCGCGGCGGCCCCGGGCCCATGGCGGCCCGGCGAAGGCGGTGAACAGCCGGCTCGCAAGCGCGCAGTTCCGGCCATCCGTCGCCGTGCCCGCGGTCGATGATCGGCGTTGAAGGGCGAGGCTGCGGCCAGCGACCCTTCGGCGTGGCCGGCGCCGACCCCGGGCGTGGAATCCAACATGTCCTGGCGGTCGCTCGTATTGAAGACGGTGTCGCTGCCGGTACTCATCGCCGTGGTCGGCACGGCACTCAGCGCAGGGCTGGCCTGGCGCGCGCATGCCGGTGCCCGCGCGCAGGCCCACGCGGAGTTCGACCGCCTCACCGACCAGGTGCAGCAGGAGATCGAACTGCGCTTTGCGCAGCCTCTTTCCGGCCTCCGCGACGCCCGCGGCACCTACGCCGCGAGCCGCGAGATCCGGCGCGGCGAATTTCGCGCCTACGTGGC
>JBDTUO010000601.1:0-1949 GCA_040007675.1 Rubrivivax sp. | reverse complement strand
GCCGCTGATCGGCGACCTCGACGACCCGCAGACGTTGACGCGCCTGGCCGGTCTGGCAGACGCCGTGCTGGTGCTGGCGCCGCCGGCGCCGCACGGCAACGTGGACACCCGGTCGCGCCACCTCGCCCAGGCGCTGGCGCGCCGCGGGCGTGTGCAGCGCGTGGTCTACGCCAGCACCAGCGGGGTCTACGGCGACTGCGGCGGCGCCCTCATCGACGAGACGCGCACGCCACGCCCGGCGACCGAACGCGCACGCCGCCGGATCGACGCGGAAGCCCAGTGGCGCTGGTTCGGGCGGCGCAGCGGCGTGGGCATCACGCTGCTGCGCGTGCCCGGCATCTATGCGCTGGACCGTGCCGGCGGCGACCCGCGTGACCGGCTGCGGCGCGGCTCGCCGGTGCTGGAAGCCGCCGCCGACGTCTACACCAACCACGTGCACGCCGACGACCTGGCGCGCGCCTGCGTCGCCGCGCTGCACCGTGGCGCGCCACAGCGGGTGCTGCACGTCAGCGACGACAGCGCGCTCCGCATGGGCGAGTACTTCGACCTCGCGGCCGACCTGCACGGGCTGCCGCGGCCGCCGCGCGTGTCACGCGCCGACGTCGAGGCGCAGTTGAGCCCGGCGCAGCGGTCCTTCCTGGCCGAGTCGCGGCGGCTGTCGAACCGGCGGCTGAAGACCGAGCTGCGGCTGCGGTTGCGCTACCCGACCGTGCACGAGGGCTTGAGTCCGTAGCCGCAGCGACACCGGTCGCGGCCCCTGGCGCGCCGCTCAGCGCACGCGGCGGGGTGCGGTGGGGCGTCAGCGGCGGCGGCGCGCGCCGCCGCCGCTGAACGGCGCCTGGCCGCGCCAGTAGCGGATCATCAGGAAGCCGCCGACCATGCCACCGAGGTGGGCGAAGTGGGCAACCCCGGTGCTGCCGGCGATGCCGAACACCAGTTCGATCGCCCCGAACAGCATCACGAAGGTGCGTGCCTTCATCGGGATGGGCGGGAACAGCGGCATGATGACGCGGTTCGGGAACAGCATGCCGAAGGCCAGCAAGAGCGCGAACAGTCCGCCCGAGGCGCCGACCGTGGGATACCTCGAACCCGCGAGCCACGTCACCAGCAACTGCGCCGCTGCCGCGGCGAGCACGCCGGCAGCCAGGAACTGCAGGTAGCGGTTGCGGCCCCACAGTCGCTCGAGCTCGGAGCCGAACATCCACAGCCCGAGCATGTTGAAGAACAGGTGGCCGATGCTGCCGTGCAGGAAGGCGTAGCTCAACACCTGCCACGGCAGGAAGCGACCGCCGGCAATGGGCCACAGCGCGAACAACTGGTCGATCCACGGCGTGACGTACTGCAGGGCGAAAACAGCCGTGCAGATCAACATCAGGGCGCGGGTCACCGGTGGGATCGGCGGCATGGTTCGTCGTCGTCGTCGACTGGGGAATGGTGCCCGGGGCCGGAGTCGAACCGGCACGCCTCGCGGCGGGGGATTTTGAGTCCCCTGCGTCTACCGATTTCGCCACCCGGGCGACGGGTTTGCGGGCCGCGAAACGGCCCGCATGCGACCGGCGATTATCGCACGCACATCCGCCCGCGCCTGCACGGCGCGGCACGCGCTGCGACAATGCACACACGCCCCCCGAACCCCGACGAGCGACCCGAGCATGACGGATCCGCAAGCCCCCGCCTACAAGACGTTGGAAGACGTGATCGGCGGCACGCCGCTGGTGCGCCTGCAGCGCGTGCCGGGCGCAGCCGGTGTCGGGCGTCGCAACGTGATCCTCGGCAAGCTCGAGGGCAACAACCCGGCCGGGTCGGTGAAGGACCGGCCGGCGATCAGCATGATCCGGCGCGCCGAGGAGCGGGGCGAGATCCGGCCCGGCGACACCTTGATCGAGGCGACCAGCGGCAACACCGGCATCGCGCTGGCGATGGCCGCGGCGATCCGCGGCTACCGCATG
>JBDTUO010000600.1:0-1956 GCA_040007675.1 Rubrivivax sp. | reverse complement strand
CCGGACTCACCGGCCTGCTGGAGAACATCGTCTCGCTCGGCCTGTCGACCACGGTGCGCGTGTTGTCGTGCGAGACCGTGCACGCCGACGCCGCAGTGGCGAGCGCGCTGGAGCTGGCGCCAGGCGCGCTGGTGCACAAGGCGGTGCGCGTGCGCGCTACGCGCGCCGGCCCGCTGTCCTTCATCACGACCCACGTCCCGGCGGACCTCGCGGGCGGGCTCAACCGTCGAACGCTGGCGCGCAAGCCGCTGCTGATCCTGCTGGAGGCCTCCGGGGTGCGGATCGGGCGCGCGGTGCAGACGATGTCGGCCTGCCTGGCAGACGCCACGGTGGCCCCGCACCTCGACGTGCCGGTCGGCTCGGCGCTGCTGGCCGTGCGGCGCCTGATCCACGACCAGTCCGGCCGACCGGTGCAGCGGCTGCACGGGCTGTACCGGCCCGACCGCTACCAGTACGAGATGAAGTTGTCCCGCGTCGGCGAGATCGACGCCAAGGTGTGGGTCAGCGACGAGTTGACCGCCAGCTTCCACTGACCCGCCCCTGCCCTTCCCTGCCGCCATTTCTCCCTCTCGACCCAGGAGCTCACCGCGATGACGCAACGACGCAGATCCTTCCTCCAGCATTCCGCCGCGGCCGCTTCGGCGCTCGCCTTTCCGCTCGTCGGCGGCGCCCAGCCGAAGGCGGTCAAGGTCGGCATCCTGCACCCGGTCACCGGGGCGCTGTCATTCTCGGGCCAACAATGCCGGGCCGGCGCGCTGATGGCGGTCGATGACATCAACCGCGCCGGCATCAAGGCCCTGGGCGGCGCCAAGCTGGAGGTGATGCTCGGCGACGCGCAGAGCAACCCGCAGGCCGGCACGGCCGAGATCGAGAAGATGAACGAGGCCGGCTGCTCCGCGGTGGTCGGCGCCTACGCCAGCGCGATCTGCCTGGCGACGACGCAGGCGGCCGCGCGCTACAACCTGCCGCACGTGGTGGACGTCGGCGTCGCCGACCAGATCGTCGAGCGCGGGTTGACGAACACGTTCCGCTTCGGGCCCGGCTACCGCACCTGTGCGCAGGTGGCCGTCAACAACCTGCACGTGCTCAACAGCGTGGCCGGCAAGCCGGCCCGGACGGTGATGATCGTGCACGAGGAAAGCCTGTTCGGCAGTGGCACGGCCAAGCTGCTCGCGACCGAGCTGCCGGGTTTCGGCTTCGAGGTGGTGGAGGTCGTCAAGCACGCCAACCCGACGCGTGACTTCAACAACATCGTGCTGCGCATGAAGTCCCTGAACCCGGACATCGTGATCCCGGCCAACTACTACAACGAATACGCGCTGCTCGTGCGCACGATGCAGCAGCAGAAGGTGGTGCCGAAGGCGATCTTCTCGGTCCTCGGCGGCGCGGCCTCGAGCTACAAGTTCGTCAAGGAGTTCCCCGACGCGGCCGACGGCATCATCGACTGCAACCACTGGTTCAATCCGAAGGACAAGCGCAGCGCCGCGCTGCGCAAGCGCACCGAAGCCGCCGGCCTGTTCTTCAGCTACGAGGTGTTCAATACCTACACCGCGGTGCAACTGCTGGCCGACGCGATCCAGCGCGCCGGCAGCAGCGACCGCGGCGCGATCACTGCCGCACTCGCCAGCAGCAGCTTCAGCGACCACTTCCTGCCCTACGGCCCGACCAAGTTCGTCAACGGCCAGAACCAGGGTGCACAGCCGCTGATGACGCAGGTCATCAAGGGTGACATTCGCGTCATCGTGCCGCGCGACTACCGCGAGGCCGAGCCGATCTTCCCGCTGCGCGCCTGAGTCCGGCGCGCCGCGCCGCGATCTTCGACGGCCGTGTACGACTTCAGCATCCTGTTCCCGTCGGTGCTGGGTGGGCTCACGACTGGCGCGGTCTACGCGCTGGTCGCCCTCGGGCTGACGCTGATCTACGGCGTGCTGCACATCATCAACTTCGCGCACGGCG
>JBDTUO010000599.1:0-1957 GCA_040007675.1 Rubrivivax sp. | reverse complement strand
GGTCTGCCACCGCGGCACTCTGCCGCGCATCGCCGACGTCCGCGAGCGCCACCCGGTCAAGCTCAGCCGAACCCGGAGCATGGTGCCCCGGAGGGCACAGCGGCACGACCACGGCGGCCATGCCCTGCGCGGGAATGGCCAAGGCAACCAGCCACATCACCACGGTCCTGAAGACGACGCTCATGTGCACCAGCATAGCGGACTCCCCGTCGATCGGAACAACGCGGGGCTTTTGCGCACCGCACGGCGCAGGCGTCCTACGGCCATCGGCCCTCCGGTCCGACACGTGCCGGATGGGGGCGATGTGTACGCTGTCGTCCTTACTCGAAGCCAGCCGGAGTCGTCCCGATGCACAAATACGCCAAGTTCGGCGCCATGATCGCCACGTCCACGCTGGTGATGTTCGGCCTCATGTACCTGAACACCTACGAATCGAGCCACCTGTTCTTCAGCGAGACGCGTGCTTACATGGCGCTCGTGATGGGCGCGGCGATGGCACTCGTGATGCTCGGCTTCATGCTGAACATGTACGCCGACCACGCCAGGAACATCATGATCGTCGTCGCCGCGGTGGTGGTCTTCGCAGGCGCGTTGTGGCTGGTGCGGAGCCAGAAGACGGTGGACGACGTCTCGTGGATGAAGGCGATGATTCCTCACCATTCGATCGCCATCCTGACGAGCGAGCGTGCGCACATCGCCGACCCGCGTGTGCGCAAGCTCGCCGACGGCATCATCGCCGCCCAGAAGCGCGAGATCGGCGAGATGGAAGCGCTCATCAAGGACCTGGATCGGTAGCTCGTCACCGTGCGGTGGACGCGTCAGTCCGCCCGCAGGTCCGTTTTGCGCAGGCGCAGCGCATTGCTGATCACTGACGCCGAGCTCAGGCTCATCGCCAGCGCGGCGATCATCGGCGACAGCAGCCAGCCCGTCCACGGGTACAGCACGCCCGCGGCGAGCGGCACGCCGAGCGCGTTGTAGACGAACGCGAACCCGAGGTTCTGCTTCATGTTGGCCACCGTCGCGACGGACAGCGCACGCGCCGTCGCGATGCCCCGCAGGTCGCCCTTGACCAGCGTCAGTTGGGCGCTGTTCATCGCCACGTCGGTGCCGGTGCCCATGGCGATGCCGACATCGGCGCGCGCGAGGGCCGGCGCGTCATTGATGCCGTCGCCGGCCATCGCGACGATTCGGCCTTCTTTCTGGAGCTTGTCGACGAGCGCGAGCTTGTCGGCCGGCTTGACCTCGCCGTGCACCTCCTCGATGCCCAGGCGCTGGCCGACCGCGCGCGCGGTGGTCAGCCCGTCGCCGGTGGCCATCACGATGCGCAGGCCCGATTTGCGCAGCGCGGCCAGGGCGTCGGGCGTCGTCGATTTGACCGGATCCGAGACGGCCAGCAGGCCGGCCAGCCGGCCGTCGATTGCCAGGTGCATGACGCTGGCGCCCTCGCCGCGCAGCGCTTCCGCCTGCGCCTTCAATGCGTCCACCTGCACGCCGACTTGCTCCATCAGCGCGGTGTTGCCCAGGGCCAGCGACTGGCCTTCGACGCGGCCGCGCACGCCGATGCCGGATTCGGAGTCGAACTGTTCGGGCTTGGCCAGGGTCAGTCCCTGCGCTCGCGCGGCCGCCACGATGGCCGCGGCCAGCGGATGTTCGCTGCCCTGGTCAAGGCTCGCGGCCAGGCGAAGCACGTCGACATCCTTGAAGCCTTCGGCGGCCACCGCCTTCTCGAAGGCCGGTCGCCCTTCGGTCAGCGTGCCGGTCTTGTCGACGATCAGGGTATCGATCTTGCGCAGGTTCTCGATCGCCGCGGCGTCACGAAACAGCACGCCGTTGGTGGCGCCCTTGCCGGTCGCGACCATGATGGACATCGGCGTGGCCAGGCCCAGCGCGCAGGGGCAGGCAATGATCAGCACCGCCACCGCGTTGATCAGGCCGAACACCCAACCCTGCTCCGGCC
>JBDTUO010000598.1:0-1962 GCA_040007675.1 Rubrivivax sp. | reverse complement strand
GTGACGTGATAGACCGCATCGGCGAACTCGATCCGTAGAGGGCGGGCCATGGTTCGATTTGGGGCGGGGTGGGAGGGTTGAAGTTTAAGACCTGAACCCGTTCGGGGTCAGGTCTTAAGATTTAAGGTCTTTAGACTTAAGACCTGACCCTTTGCTTCCGTATCTTGACGAGTTCGTGTTTGTGTAGCATCATTGCATCACGTATTTGATGCTTTGATGCCATGCGAACCACGGTGACCCTGGACCCCGATGTCGAAGCGCTGATCAAGACCGCGATGCGCGAGACGGGCGTGCCGTTCAAGCGCGTGGTCAACGATGCGCTGCGCAAGGGCTTCCGCCAAGCCCCTGTGCGGCATACCGAGCGCTTCGTGCAAACCGTGGTCGATCTCGGGCAGCCGCTGATCGACGTGCCGAGCTTCAATCGGCTGGCGGACGAACTCGAGGATCTCGGTTTGGTCGAGAAAATCCGTCGCGGGTGAGCCGATGCGATTGCCCGACGTCAACCTGCTGGTGCACGCGGTCAACGACGTGTCTGCGGCCCAGCCGCTGGCCGCGCGATGGTTGGCCGAAGGCTTCGATTCGGGCGATGGCGTGGCACTGGCGTGGGTCGCGATGCTGGGGTTCTTGCGCGTGACGACCCGGCCAGGCATCTTCCCCCGACCCCTGGCGCCGGACCAGGCCTTGGGTCTGCTGAATCGCTGGCTGGCCCAGCCGGCGGCGAGGGTGGTCCATCCGGGCCCGCGGCACGCTGCGATCCTGGGCCGGTACCTGTTGACCGGCGGGCCTGCCGGCAATTTGACGACCGATGCGCACCTCGCCACGCTGGCGCATGAGCACGGCGCCACCGTCGGTACCTTCGACCGTGATTTCCAGCGTTTTGACCGCATTCGCGTCGACTGGCTGGGGCAACGCTGAGCTCATCGCCCACCATGAACCATACGCCCGCCCGCGCCGCACCCATCCACGCGCCGATGAGTCACTTTCCACTCGAAGGCGGCGACCTCGTCGTCGGCGGCCTGCCGCTGACCCGCCTGGCCGCGCGCGTCGGCCAAACCCCCTTTTACGCCTACGACCGCGGCCTGCTGCGCGAGCGCGTGGCCGCGCTGCGCGCCGCGCTGCCGCCGCAGATCGAGTTGCACTACGCAATGAAGGCCAACCCGATGCCGGCGCTGGTCGGCTTCATGGCCGGGCTGGTGGACGGCATCGACGTCGCGTCGGCGGGCGAGCTGAAGGTGGCGCTCGACACCGGCGTCGACCCGCACGACGTCAGCTTCGCGGGCCCCGGCAAGCGTGACGCCGAACTGCGCCAGGCGGTTGCGGCCGGCGTGCTCGTCAACGTCGAATCAGCGCGCGAGCTGCCGACGCTCGCTGCAGCGTCGCAGGCACTCGGCCTGCCGGCGCGGGTGGCGCTGCGCGTCAATCCGGACTTCGAGCTCAAGGGCTCGGGCATGAAGATGGGCGGCGGGCCGAAGCAGTTCGGCGTCGATGTCGAGCTGGTGCCGGAGGTGCTGGCCTGGGTCGGCCGCGAGCAACTTGCTTTCGAGGGCTTTCATCTCTTCGCCGGCTCGCAGAATTTGCGCGCCGAGTCGATCTGCGAGGCGCAGCAGAAGAGCTACGCGCTGGCGCTGCGCCTGGCCGAGGGCGCCCCTGCGCCGGTGCGCTTCCTCAACCTCGGCGGGGGTTTCGGCATCCCGTACTTCCCGGGCGAGCAGCGCCTGGACCTGGCGCCGATCGGCGCGAACCTGGCCGCCATCGTGCAACGCGCCGCGGCCGAGCTGCCGCAGGCCAAGATCGTGATCGAGCTCGGGCGTTACCTGGTCGGCGAGGCGGGCCTGTACGTCACACGCATCGTCGACCGCAAGATCTCCTGCGGCCAGGTCTTCCTGGTCACCGATGGCGGGCTCAACCACCACCTGGCGGCGAGCGGCAACTTCGGCCAGGTGGTACGCAAGAACTACCCGG
>JBDTUO010000597.1:0-1970 GCA_040007675.1 Rubrivivax sp. | reverse complement strand
TCCTGCCCGGCCGGTACAAGGGTGAGGATCTCAACATCGTCAGCGTGTTCGAGGCAGTCGGCCAGTTCAGCGCCGGTCGCATGAGCGAAGAAGACTTCTGCCAGATCGAGCGGCGCGCGATCCCGGGCAGCGGATCGTGCGGCGGCATGTACACCGCCAACACGATGAGCTCGGCCTTCGAGGCGCTGGGCATGAGCCTGCCGCTGTCGAGCACGATGGCCAACGTCGAGGACCCCATCGTCGCGCACACCGCCGAGGCCGCGCGCGTGCTGGTCGAGGCGGTCAAGGCCGACCTCAAGCCGCGCGACATCGTGACCCGCAAGTCGCTCGAGAACGCGGTCGCCGTCATCATGGCCACCGGCGGCTCGACCAACGCGGTGCTGCACTTCCTCGCGATCGCCCACGCGGCGGAGGTCAGCTGGACGATCGACGACTTCGAGCGCATGCGGCGCAAGGTGCCGGTGCTGTGCGACCTCAAGCCGAGCGGCAAGTACCTCGCGATCGACCTGCACCGCGCCGGCGGCATCCCGGCGGTGATGAAGACGCTGCTCGACGCCGGCCTGCTGCACGGCGACTGCATCACGATCACGGGCAAGACCGTGGCCGAGAACCTGCAGGACGTGCCACCGCTGCGCGCCGACCAGGACGTGATCCGGCCGGTCACCGACCCGATGTACGAGCAGGGTCACCTGGCGATCCTGCGTGGCAACCTGGCCACGGAAGGCTGCGTCGCGAAGATCACCGGGCTGAAGAACCCCGTGATCACCGGCCCGGCCCGCGTGTTCGACGACGAGCAGAGCGCGCTGGCCGCGATCATGGCCAGCCAGATCGCCGCCGGCGACGTGATGGTGCTGCGCTACCTGGGCCCGAAGGGCGGGCCCGGCATGCCCGAGATGCTGGCGCCGACGAGCGCGCTGATCGGCCAGGGCCTGGGCGAGAGCGTCGGCCTGATCACCGACGGCCGGTTCTCCGGCGGCACCTGGGGCATGGTGGTCGGCCACGTGGCGCCGGAGGCGTATGCGGGCGGGCTGATCGCGCTCGTGCACGAAGGCGACCGCATCACGATCGACGCCCACCGACTCCTGCTGCAGCTCGAGGTCGACGAGGCGGAGATCGGCCGCCGGCGCGCCGCGTGGACGGCACCCGCCCCCCGCTACACGCGCGGCGTGCTGGGCAAGTTCTGGAAGAACGCCGCCAGCGCGAGCGTCGGGGCGGTGCTGGACGGCGACGCCTGACGCCGGCGAATCGGCCGGCGGCAACCGGCCGTACAGGCCCCGAACCGAGAACTCAGAGCCGCTGGTCGCGCCGCTCGGCGTTCGCGGCGTCGGCCGCTGCGGACACCGGGTCGCGGCCGCTGCCGGCGCCCGAGCCGCCGGACGGGGCCGTTCCCGAACGCGCCGTGCTGCGGCCCGCCGGCGCCCGACGGCGGGTGTCCAGTCCCAGCGCCTGCATGTCACGCTCGCGCCGGTCGACCTTGCGCTTTTCCATGCTGTCCATCGCGCGCCTCTTGGTCAGCCCGCTGGCGTCGGCAATCGCCCACCAGACCGCTGCCGCCGCGAACGGCGACAGCACGAGCCACCACGACCAGGCCGCGACCGGGCCGATTTCGGCCAGTTTGAGCCCACCCAGGACCAGACCGAGCAGCAGGAAAACCATGCGCGCACTGTAGCAAAGGGCAAGCCCTGTACAGGCCACCGACGACCACTCAGGCGGCAGCGCGCTGCTGCAGATTGCACGAATCCGCCGAAGTGTTCTGCCGGTCGGTGCCGCCCGCCCGGCGGCGCGGACCTCAGACCCAGCCGGCGCCGCGCGCGATGTGCCACAACCCGTCGGCCGCCAGCGGTGCGGTGTGCAGGCGGGCCTCCCACCCGGCCAGCGCCAGTGCACGCCGGTACAGCTCACCCAGCGCGGGCTCGGCGACGATCTCGATCGGCACCTCCGGCACGGTCGTGCACAGCGCGGCGGCCAGC
>JBDTUO010000596.1:0-1978 GCA_040007675.1 Rubrivivax sp. | reverse complement strand
GCGTCAGGTAGGCCACGCCGGGGGTCGGCAGCGGGCCCGACAGCAGCACGTCGACTCCGGCTGACGCAAAGCCGGCCTCGAGTGCCGACTCGATCATGTAGCCCGACACGCGCGTGTCCTTGCCGATCAGCACGGTGGGCCGGCGCGGCCCGGCGCGGCGCAGCACGCCGCCGACCGCATGCCCGAGGCGCAGCATGAAGTCGGGCTCGATCGGGTGGGTGCCGACCGTGCCACGGATGCCGTCGGTGCCGAAGTACTGCCTGCTCATCGCTCGTTGCCTTCCCTGGGGTCGTCGTCGTCGTTCGCGGCCACGGCCTGCCACACGCGCAGCGCGTCCACGGTCGCCGCGACGTCGTGCACCCGCAGCACTCGCGCACCGCGCTGGGCCGCGAGCAAGGCCGCCGCGACGCTGGCGGCACGCCGTTCGCCGACCGGGCGACCGGTCAGGATCCCGAGCGTCGACTTGCGTGACCAGCCCACCAGCAACGGCCGCCCGAGTGCCAGCAGATCGCGCTGACGCCGCAGCAACTGAAGATTGTGGCCGGCGGTCTTGCCGAAGCCGATGCCCGGGTCCAGCACGATACGCCCGTCGGCGATGCCGGCATCGCGCAGCGCCTGCTGCCGCGCGCGCAGGAAGTCACACACTTCGGACACCACGTCGGCATAGACCGGATCGGCCTGCATCACGCCCGGCTCCCCGCGCATGTGCATCAGGCACGCGCCGGCGGCGGGGTGGGCCGCGAGCGCCTGCACGGCGCCCGGCCGGACGAAGGCGCGCACGTCGTTGATGACGTCAGCGCCGAGTTCGAGCGCGCGCTGCATCACCATCGGCGTGCTGGTGTCGACCGAGACCGGCACGCCAAACGTGACTGCCGCGCTCAGCACGGGCTGGAGCCGCGCCCACTCGAGCCCCGGCGACGGCATCGATGCACCGGGTCGGGTCGACTCGGCGCCGATGTCGAGCAAGGCCGCCCCTTCGGCGATCAGTTGTTCGCAACGCCTCAGCGCCTGCGCGGGGTCGAGATGGTGCCCGCCGTCGGAGAACGAATCGGGCGTGACGTTGACCACCCCCATCACGACCGGCCACGCCAGGTCGATGCAAAACCGGGAGGTCTGCCAGTGCATCGTCTGTGCGCGCGGAAAGGACAGAGCGCCGTCGGAGGGCTGGCCGGGGCGGCGTCAGCAACGAAGACGGGGCCGCAGCCCCGTCCTCAGATCACCGCTGTCGCTCAGGCGGCCGCCGGCGCGCCGTCCGCGTCGACCGGCGGCGGCGTGCCGCCTCCCGGGCGGGCCGGGTTCGGGACCCAGTCCTTCGGCGGGCGTGGCACTTTGCCGGACATGATTTCGTCGATCTGCTCGGCGTCTATGGTTTCCCACTCGAGCAGCGCCTTGGCCAACGCGTGCATCTTGTCCTGGTTGTCCTCGATCAGCCGGCGCGCCTGCGCGTACTGCTCGTCGATGATGCGGCGCACTTCCTTGTCCACCCTCACCATGGTCGCCTCGGACATGTTCACCTGCTTGGTGATGCTGCGGCCGAGAAAGACCTCGCCTTCGTTTTCGGCGTAGACCATCGGGCCGAGTTCGTCGCTCATGCCGTAGCGCATCACCATGTCGCGCGCGAGGGCCGTCGCGCGTTCGAAGTCGTTGCTGGCGCCGGTGGTCATCTGGTTCATGAACACCTCCTCGGCGATGCGGCCGCCGAACAGCACCGAGATCGTCGAGAGCATGCGCTCCTTGTCCAGGCTGTAGCGGTCGCCCTCTGGCAACTGCATCGTGACGCCGAGCGCACGACCCCGCGGAATGACGGTGACCTTGTGCACCGGGTCGGTCTTGGGCATCAGGCGCGCCACGAGTGCGTGCCCGGCCTCGTGGTAGGCGGTGTTGCGGCGCTCCTCCTCGGGCATGACCATGGACTTCCGCTCCGGGCCCATCATGATCTTGTCCTTGGCCTTCTCGAAGTCGACCATCTCGACCACGC
>JBDTUO010000595.1:0-1989 GCA_040007675.1 Rubrivivax sp. | reverse complement strand
GCGTCCATCAGCGAGAAGTCGCTCATCGTCCACGGGAACAGCGTGCCTTCGACGTAGCCCGAGCCGCTGAGGAAGAATGGCGTTGCCGACAGGTCGATCACCCGGGCCAGGCCGAGCTTCTCGTTCACCGCCTCCAGACCGGAAATCCACAGGCGAGCGGCCTCGTTGTCCTTCTTCGCGCGGACCTTCGCCTCCGTCAGCTCGGGACCAGTGAGTTGGTGGCCTTGGCCGTCGGTGAAGTCGGCGTCATCGGCCGGCTTCTCGCGATAGCAGTGGTGGGCCTCGTCGTTGAGCACCAGGATGTTCTTCATGCCCATGAGGTCGGGCATGACGCGCTGGATCATCTGCCCTTCGGTCTCCTTGGTCTGCAGCTCGTCGCCGGTGCGGCCCTTGAGCAACTGGCGGCCACCCTTTGAAAGTTCGATGCGGTCGCGCAGCCTGAAGGCGTGGAAGTTGGTGATGACGATCTTGGCGCGGCCCAGGTCTTCCAACATGTCGCCAGGCACCAGCTCCCGGTCCTTGTAGTAGCTGTCGGGGTCGTTGGGCTGCAGCACGCGCAGCCGGTCCTTGACCGTCAGACCCGGGGCCACGATCAGGAAGCCGCGAGTGAAATTCTTGCTGGCGGACCGGCGTACCGCGTTGACCGTCTGCCACGCGATGAGCATCGCCATGACGGTGGTCTTGCCCGCACCGGTGGCCAGCTTCAGCGCCAGCCGCATCAGTTCCGGGTTGGCGTCGTTGTTGGCGCTGGCCAGGTGGTCGAGCAGTTGCTTGCCGCTCTTGGATAAGGGCGCCACCTCGGTCAGCCAGATGGCCGTTTCGGCAGCCTCCACCTGGCAGAAGAACGGGCGGATGCTGCTGAAGCTGTGGTGCCGCCAGTGTTGCAGCAGGCGTGCCGTCTCCGGTGTCACCTGCCACTGGCTCGGGTTGGGTAGCGCCCGCCAGGTGTCCACGCTCTGGCGCACCTGGTTGATGATGGACGTGGGGTCGTACTGCTGCGCCTTGGTCGAGTGGCTTCGCCCTTCGTCGAAGACCATTTCGGCCTGCTGCACAGCCCCCTTTCGCTTCTTAGGCTTGGGTATGGGGGTGATGAACTCGGCGCGGCGGCGGGTGGGCTTGACCTGCTGCGTCGGCTGGCCGTCAGGGTCGAGTTCCCAATGCTTCGTCGGGCACTCGTAAGGGGAATTGAGGATCGGGTGGTCGAAGAAGGGGTTGGACATTCGTTGAACCGTCTGCTTGCGCGGGCTCGAACTGCTGGAGCGCCACTCGTGGCCGCGGTTGCCCGGCTTTGTACACGATAGCCCGCACCGATCGGCGCAGTCTGGCATCAGACGACCAAGAAAAACGGCGCCCGAAGGCGCCGCAAGTCTTTGACATTCCTGGTGGGCGGTGCAGGGTTCGAACCTGCGACCCCTGCCGTGTGAAGGCAGTGCTCTACCGCTGAGCTAACCGCCCGCGACGGGCTGCGGGCGTAACGCGCCGGAGCCGTCGGGAGAGCCTCAAATTATGCCACGGCCACGGTGGGCAACAGCAGCACCGTGCGCCACACGGTGCGGCCTCCACTGGCCTTGTCCAGCGCGGCCAGCACGGCTTCGTGCGCCGCGCCCTCCTCGTCCGTCGCGCCGATCACCGGCAGCACGAAGCTCGCCAGGTCGATGGCCGGGGCAGCGCCCGCCGCGTGCGTGCCGGTGTCCGCGGCGTCGATGACGAGCGAATCCTGGCCCCGCGTCAGCCGGATGTAGACCTCCGCCAGCAGCCCGGCGTCGAGCAGCCCGCCGTGCAGGCTGCGGCCGCTGGCGTCGACCTCGAGTCGCTTGCACAGCGCGTCGAGCGAATTCGCCTTGCCCGGGTACATCTCGCGCGCCATCGCCAGCGTGTCGACGATGCCGCCGACCACCTCCGACACGCGCTGGCGCTGGCCCAGGCGCAGCAGTTCGGCGTCGAGGAAGCCGACGTCGAAGGCGGCGTTGTGGATGATGATCTCGGCGC